>DATJKB010000689.1:0-8581 GCA_035491875.1 Pyrinomonadaceae bacterium
CAAGCGTTCGACGCTTCTTCTTCACCCGTTCAAATCGCCGCTGAAGTTCCCGACTTTGATTGGGAAGCGGAAATCAATCCCAAAGACCGAAAGCATGTGCCCCGCACTGTGCCGCTCGCACTGGCAGCTGCGCGTGAAGCACTACATGACGCCAAAATTCATCCAAACGATCTGTCACTCGAAGAGCGGAGAACTATTGGTGTCGTACTAGGCACCGGCGGTGGCGGGCTCGCATTCACCGAACAGCAGTATCACTACTGGTACATTGGACCAACTAACAAAGCCTCCGTCTACACAATTCCTGCTTCGACACATGGTGGATTATCGAGCGAACTTTCGATGGCCTTTGGCTTACGAGGCCTTTCACACATCGTTTCGACTGGATGCACTAGTTCAACAGATGCCATTGCTTATGCAGCACAACACATCGCGCTGGGCCGTCAGGACGTGATGGTGTCGGGTGGAGTTGATGCGCCAATCGCGCCCGGTATCCTGGCCGGCTTCAATCTCATGACGGTTCTCACGAACGACTGGAACGACGAACCGGAGCGCGCGTCGCGTCCGTTTTCGAAAAACCGATCCGGAATGGTACTCGGTGAAGGCGCGTGGATCTACGTGCTTGAAGAACTGACTCGCGCCCGCGAGCGTAAGGCGCCAATCTATGCCGAGATTACCGGCTATGGAGCCACGTGTGATGCTTATCATCGTGTTCGTCTAGCGGAGGACGGCAATGAACCCGCGCGTGCGATGAAGCTTGCACTGCTCGACGCTGGCCGCGAGTCAAAAGATGTCGACTACGTAAACCTTCATGGAACTTCCACGCAATTAAATGATCGCATTGAGACGAGCGCGCTGAAGCTCGCGTTTGATGGACACGCGCGACGAATACCGATGTCGGCAACGAAGTCTCAAGTCGGTCATCCCCAGGGTGCGAGCGGTGCTGCGGGAATCGCAGCGGCGCTTTGTGCTATGCACACAAACAAGATCCCTCCAACAATCAATCTCGATGAGCCTGACCCTGCCTGTGACCTTGACTACATCCCAAACGAAGCGCGGGAAGCGAAAGTGCACGTCGCGCTTTGTAACTGTATCGGGTTCGGTTCAAAGAACAGCTCCCTCGTGATCGAAAAATTTCTAGAATAGATCGATAGCGAATGGAGCATGATGCTCGATAAGTTTCGACGACGGAATTACGAACTGGAGAATCTTGACCGCGGCAGCTACACCGCCGAGGAGTACGAAGAGTGCATTTCGGAGTTGCAACTCGTAAATGAGTGGCTCGGTGATGCGCGCGCCCTCAAGCGAACCTTGTTGAAAGATGTTCGAATCAATCAACTGCAAAACTTTTCTGTACTCGATGTCGGAGCGGGCTCAGGAGAGCTGTTACGCGTCGCCGCTGCGTGGGCGCGCGAAACGAAACGCGATTTTCGTGGCGTCGGCCTGGAACTGAACGAACGCTCGGCTGAAGCAATTAATGAGCAGTCAACTGCGTTTGACGAAATTACCTCTGTCCGAAGCGACGCTCGCTGCTTGCCGTTTGCGAATGGCGCATTCGACTACGTAATTTGTTCACTTTTCACTCATCACTTCGTTGAAGTGGAAATCATCGACATCCTACACGAGATGAGCCGGGTCGCTCGTCGACGAATCTTCGTAATCGATCTTCACCGCCACGCAATCGCCTATTACTTCTACACGACCATCGGTAAGTTGTTTCTCCACAACCGGCTCCTTCGTGAAGATGGCGCGCTGTCAATACTGCGAAGTTTCAAACCGCGCGAGTTATACGAACTGGCGGTACAGGCGGAGTTGGTAAAGCCCCGAGTCACAAGACACTTTCCTTACAGGCTTGTACTGAGCGCAGTAGCAGAGCCGCGTTCGAGCAGGCAGCAATTGCCAGATTTTGAAGAGAGAGCCGCATGAACCAACTGGAAGAGTACGATGTGATCATTGCGGGTGGTGGCCCAGCGGGAAGTAGTGCGGCAATTCACCTGGCCCAAAGGGGAATCCGAGTGTTATTGGTGGAGCAAAAGGAATTTCCGCGCGCGAAACTTTGTGGTGAGTTCATCTCGCCGGAGTGTTTTGACCACTTCAAAAAGCTGGGCGTTGCTGACGAGATGCTTGCGTGCAATCCGGCGACGCTCACTGAAACTGTTTTTTACTCACGTCGCGGACATCGGGTTTCAGTGCCCAGCGGTTGGTTCGCTACGCGGTCAGCAATCGGCCTCAGTCGCGCAGAAATGGACAACAACTTACTTCGCCGAGCCGCGACGGCCGGTGCTGATGTTTTACAGAATGCGCTCGTCACTGATGTTATCGAATGCGATGATCGGATTTGCGGCGTGCGAATAAGAACCAACAACGAAGAGCGTGCTTACCACGCAAAGTTGACAATCGATGCGACCGGAAGACCACGAATACTCTCCCGGAAAGTTCACGAACACGCCGGAGAAAAGCCGTCACGGGATCGTGCCAGGCTTGTCGCATTCAAGGCCCACTTCACTAACACCAGCGTTGCTCGCGGTGCCTGCGAAATCTATTCGTATCGACGCGGTTATGGTGGACTCAGTACGATTGAAAACGGGATGAGCAACCTTTGTTTCATCGTCGCTGCGAAAGACGTGCGCCGTCTTCATTCCGATCCGGAATTAGTTTTGCAAAACACGCTGATGACGAATCGTCGAGCGGCTGAGGTGCTAACTACCGCGACGCGAAGTTCAGAGTGGTTAGGCGTTTCGCTCGACACCTTTGGTCTACAGGATCCAACTCCGAAGCCCGGCCTGATTGCGATCGGCGACTCCGCGTCGTTTATCGATCCATTCACCGGCAGCGGAATGCTGATGGCGTTAGAGAGTGGAGAGCTCGCCGCAAAGTTGATCGTCAATCGTAGCAATTCATTCAGTACCATTCGCGATAGCGACTGGCCACCACTCAAGCAGCTAATCGGTCTCGCAAACGATTACGCCTTTGAATATCGACGAACCTTTAGTCCACGCTTGCGAACGTGCCTTTGGTTGCGCCGCACTGCTTACAACCCTTTGCTCGCAGATCTCATTATTTTGCTGTGTGGCGTCAGTGAACGATTCAGTAACCGCGTTGCCCGCGCGACTCGTTCCGGCGGGAGCGATCATCAGGCGTTCGTTGAATCGGTGAAGTGATGAACGTCTCCATTGGCGGTCAACTTTGTTCGTTGCTTGCTTATTTCGCATCAAGCATCGGCTAAGACGGTGATTATCCCGGTGGCCGCTCACGCGCAACGCTCCTTTCCAGAGGTCACGTGGAGTTAAAGATTTTTTCAGAAACCTTCTTCTTGCCACATTAGCGCTTTTTGGAGTACAAAGACTGAGCAAGTATTAAAGGTCTCTCAATCGGTTCCGTCTAAAACCAAACTATGGATCCGGTGTCACGGATCCCACGCGACCATAGCAGTTTATAGGAGAGTGATCTCCAATCTCGCCAAAGCTCAAACTTTAACGAACAACCTTGAACTGCGCGAAGGTCAAATGCATTCGTAACTCACCTAAGGAGAATTGACGATGTTTGTATCCTTGAAAACGTCGCTTGCCAGGTTCTGTCAAGCCGGTGCTTTGCTCGTTATCGGCCTGATGTGTGCAAGTGTTGCCCTCGGCCAGGCGCAATCGAACGCCGCCGATTTACACGGTTTTGTAAAAGACAGCACCGGCGCAGTCGTTCCGAATGCGACTGTCACAGTGCGCCATCCTGGCACAAACATCTCGCGCAGCACGACCAGTGATGACGGCGGAAACTATCGAATCGTTAACCTCCCGCCAGGTGATTACGAGATTACGGTTGAAGCGCCGAATTTCAAGAAGGCGGTGTTGACAAAAGTGACACTGACGGTCGGTCAAACCGCCGACCTCGATGTGACTCTTGAAGCGGGGCAAATCACCGAAAGCGTCACGATTTCAGATGCCACGTCCGAAATTGTAGAGACCTCCAAAACGTCAGTTTCCACAACTATCGATCAGCAGAGAATCAACAACCTGCCGATCAATGAACGCAATTATCTGTCGTTCGCATTAACCACATCGACCGTAGGTCGGGACAATGGTCGACCGATTGGACCAGCGCCAACGACGGGATTGAACTTCGGCGGTCAACGCGGTCGTTCAAATCTTGTTCAAGTCGATGGTGCAGACAACACCGACAATTCGGTTAACGCTTCGCGGTCGACTGTCAGTCAGGAAGCGGTTCAGGAGTTTCAGGTTGTTACCAACTCCTTTGCGGCTGAGTTCGGTCGTTCAGCTGGCGGTGTGGTAAACGTGGTAACGAAATCGGGCACGAATGATGTCCACGGCAATATCTTCGGTTTCCTGCGCCATCGCAGTTTTCAGGCGCGAAATGCGTTTGCGCCAATCGAAGATCCGCCGTTCACGCGCACGCAGTATGGCTTCACGCTTGGCGGCCCACTCGATAGAGATCGAACTTTCTTCTTCTACGCGTTTGAGCAGAGAAGGCGAAACGAGTCGGGATTCTTTACTAGCGACGTAGCGCAAGGCCTGAATGCTTCAGCGACGATTCCCGTAATCCCGGGACTCAATCCAATTGCCCGAACCTTTACAAACCTCAGGCCAGAACAGGCTGCCGCGATTAATAGTCTCGTCGCCACTGGAACGGCGAACAACATTTGCGGCGCGCGCGCGTACGCGTTCTTTGCTTCAAGTGGTGGCACAACCGCCTTAACGGGTTCGAATCCCCTCCTATCGCCGAACGACGGCAGCTTGTGTCCGCCAATCAGTACGATTCTACCGGGTACAATCGGACCACGCTTTATTTTGTCGGGTGCACCTGTGCCAGTCGGCACCACGAATGCTGCCGGTCAGCCGATCGCTTTTCGACCATTGCTCGGTTTACAAAAGGTGTTTCCAATTACGGATCGAACAACCTTCAACTCGTTTCGTTTGGACCATCTGATTACCAATCAACATCAGTTTAGTTTCCGATTTGGCTACAACCCGAGCACCATAACAGGTATTCAGGTGGAGTCGCAGAATCAGTCGCTGGGTCAGAACGATTTCTCACGAACGGGTATTCAAACCCTGCGTGACTTCTCAGCGGTGACGACGTTAACGTCGACTCTGTCGAACAACGTCATTAACGAAGGACGATTCAATTTCGGTGAACGACGTGCGACGTTCAAATCACAAAACGGTGACGCAGTGGCTTTCAACATTTCCGGCACTGCGTTTATTGGACGAGAACTGTTTTCACCCGTCGTGCGCACTGAGACGCGTTACGAGTTCACTGACCACATAAACATGGTTGCGGGTAATCACACGCTGAAATTCGGTGGCGATGTCGCTTTTGTGAACATCCCTGAGGCAATCTTCGAGCTGAACTTTGCAGGTCTGTTCAACTTTGGTGGGTTGTCAGCTTCGACTCTCAACCCTGCGTTCGCCGGCTTGCCGCCCTTTACTTCAGTTCAACAATACGGACTTGGCTTTCCGACCAACTTCATTCAAGGTTTTGGCAATCCTATCAGCAGCATCAGCAACAAGCCTTTGGCGTTCTTCGCTCAGGACTCGTGGAAGATTCGGCCGAATATCACGTTGAACTATGGCCTGCGATACGACTACGAGATAACCGAGCAGGTCGCAACGCTCGGTTTCCGTGATCCGCTTTCAGGTATCACGTTATCACCAAATGATATTCTCGCCGCTCAAGACGCAATGGGAGTGCAGCAAGGCTTCCCCCGTGACAAGAACAACTGGGCGCCGCGATTGGCGATCGCCTGGGATCCACGAAATGATGGCAAGACAGTCATCCGCGGTGCCTTTGGCATGTTCTATGACCATCCGTTGTTAGCGATTGCGTTCAACTCTGACATCGCAGATGCCGTGCAGCAGCAACAGGGCATTCTGGTCCCAGGTTCCCCAGGGCAAACCGCTTTGCTAAATGCTGTGCAAGTGTTTCAAGGAACAGTTTGTCCGCCGGGTGGACCAGTAACGCCAATCTGTCCTGCCGGGGTAGTAACCCCGGGCGTGGCTGCTGGTTCAATCTATCAGTTTGGCCGCCAACGGTTCGACGACCAAACGTTCCCTGGATTTGGACCAGTGTTACCGTTCACGTTGCATGTTCAGAAAAACTTTGAATACGCCTACGCGAATCAAGGAAACTTCACTGTTGAGCGACAGCTCACGAAGGATATGTCGCTATCAGGTAGTTACATCTTTGTGGGCGCGCATCATCTGCCGCACCCACTGGATGTAAATGCGCCGCGGACCGATCTGCAGATTCAGAACTTCCGCCGTTACGCCAATCGTGATCCATCAAACACTACGGAAGTGGCGTTAGCGACTGCGGGTTTGTTCCCAACGAGTGCTCCCGGAACCTCATTCGCGAATCCGCTCTTGCCGGGCGACAACCTTGTCGTGATTGTTCCGGGAATGATTGTGTTGTCGCCAACGCGCGGCAGGATTATTTCGCCGGCGATTGCCAACTTCTTCCGACCGAATGCACCAAATTACTTCCTTGCGCAAGCGGCGAGTAGTGGACTTGTTACGCCGGCAGTTCTTAATTCGCAGCTGCCCGGCACATTAAGAACTCCAGGTGTGATCTCTCCGTTCGGCTCTATTAACGCTCAGACATCCGACGGCAACTCCCTCTACAATGCGTTGAATGTGGATCTGAAGAAGCGTTTTTCGAATCACTTCCAATTTCTTGCGTCGTACACCTGGTCGCATTCGATCGACGACTCTTCTGACCTTCAAACACTCTTGTTACCACAGGACAATCGTCGCTTCGATGAAGAACGTGCTGATTCACTCTTCGACCAGCGTCACCGGTTTGTCTTTAGCGCCGTTATCGCTTCGCCTGCGGCGTGGCGATCCGGCGATGGATTCCATCGCTTCCTGTCAGACTTTACGCTGGCGCCGATATTTGAATGGTCCTCTGGTCGGCCGTTCAACATTCTGAGCAATCAGGATACGAACAACGACCAGTCGAACCAGACCGATCGGCCGACTGTGTTATCAGATGGAACCTTGTGCGTGGCCGGGGAACCTGGCTGCGTGCCCGGTATTACCAACGGTAATTTCACGCGCGGCAGTTTGGGACGCGACTTTGGCCTGATTCACAACTACATGTCGTTCGATTTACGTCTGGCGAAGATGCTTCGGCTAAGCGAGCGCGTCCGCCTGGAGTTGATCGCTGAAGGATTCAATCTCTTCAATCGTTTCAATGAAGCAGCGGCGAATCCGTTCGTCGACGACGTGCGTGCGTTCAATCAACGCGCAGACAATGGCCGTTACTACAGCCGTCCGACCGCCTCGTTTGATCCACGGCAGTTTCAGTTTGGAGTGAAGTTAAACTTCTAAGAGGAGATACCACCGACTTCATGTCGGTGGTACTTCAAATTCAACCTAAGCAGCTACTCACACCGTTGTTGAGAGACCACCGACTTCATGTCGGTGGTTTTTCAATTTCCGCCTACCGCTCGAGTTAGGTCGAAGTTGATGAACCACCGACATGAAGCCGCTGGTCTCCTTTTTAACTTGGATTGATCTTGAATGAATTAAAGAATCTGCTGGTCTGGGCGGAGTCGTCCTTCCCCTTTGTTGTGCCGATCACTATCTGGTAGGGGCGCCGGCCAACCAGGTACACGCGCGATTTGAAAACCCGATCCGTTGTTTCCGCAACGAACTCGATTGCCTGATACCCGTCAATCGTTGTCCGGCTACTTGTAAGAAGCGTCGCATTAATCCCCTTAACAAAGTTATCGCGATTGGCTTCCAGCTCAGCTTGCCGGTTGAAGTTGAACGATGGATCGTAATCAACCCAACCGATCAGATAAATGCTTATAGTGTCTCTTACAATAAACAAGTGAGTAGTGTACGGGCCGTGCTCGCTTGGCGTCGTCTCAGCTTTGTCAGTCGGCGCTTCCGGCATTAGCACAGAAAACCGGCCGGCGGCTGATGAAAACTTTATCCAACCGCTAACGTCTCGCACGCTCGAGTCGCGCACGGTCGTCGCGGTCGCGGTCGCGGGCGTGCGGGTGACGGGCGTGCGGGTAATAGGAGGAGTCGGAGCGGGAGCGGGAGTACTGCGCGGTCTGCCGTGTTCCTGGGCACTAAGGGAATAGCTCAACGCGAGCGCCAGTGCGGAGATGGTTAAGAACTTTTTCATACTTAATATCCCTTCAATTCGAGAACGAAAGAACCGCTAACGCTTATACATATTGCTCTATTCGCCAGTCAATGAACTTTTTGCGTTCCGTAGTTTTTCGCGCCCAGGATGCGCCGAGGGCTTGACTAATCCGCGGAACGAAACATAATCGGGACCAGAACCATTACTATTGGGTGCCCGGATTTCCGCCACATTCGGACACACCATCAGATGTCCTCGCTGTTCCACCGGTGTCGAAGTTCCGACACCCTCTCGTTCTTTCGTTCATTTGACCCTTCGCGTGACGAATCGTTGTGTCGCGCCTTTGCCTCCGAGGTGTTCATATGTTCCGGATGCCTTCCGATTCCAGCCTCAAGCGAGTCCGCATCATTGGCTTCAGCCTGCTCCTGGTACTCGTGCCTTTCGTTGTCTACTACTACTTCTGGGTTTCGAATCA
>DATJKB010000690.1:0-20364 GCA_035491875.1 Pyrinomonadaceae bacterium
CGAGAAGGCTTAGCCGCTTGCGACGCGAGCGGTACTGAGTTGCCCGGATCCGGTTCGTCTCAGTCCAAAAGCTATAAAAGAACGACTTAATACGAGGAAACCCATGATTAGAGTTCACGTAGTTGTGCGCGTCCTTTTAACCGTAACTGCGTTGTTCGTTGCGAGCGTGAACGTGCTGGCGCAGGACGTTGGTGGTGATGTTGGCGGCGGTGCGGGAATTTTTCGGCCCAAGAATCCCGAGGCAAAACGCAGTACACGAACAACCCCGACGACCACCAGTGGGAGAACTTCTCCTCGGACAACGAGACCACCTGCGAACACTGCCGTCAATGAGCGCTTTGAAGAAATGCTCAACAAAGGGAATGAGGCCCGCGACGCGCGGAGATTCTCTGAAGCCGAAGAAGCATATCAAGGTGCTGCAAAGTTGAAGCCTCGCGATTCGCGTGCGGCATACGGTCTCGGAAATATCTACGCTGATCAGCAGAAGTGGGAGAACGCCGAAGCCGCGTATCGCAGCGCAGTAGAGTTTGCACCCAAAGATGTCGACGCCCTTGTTGCTTTGAGTGTGGTGTTAACGCAGCCAAGAGGTGGCGCTGACACTGCCAGGCGTTATGTCGAAGCGGAGTCGTTTGCGCGAAAGGCTGTGCAGATCGATCCGAAGCACGCCATCGCCTGGGATCGCTTAGGCGTCGCATTGCAGGCGCGTGGTCTGTTGAATAGCGAAACCGAGCATTCGTACAAGCGCGCGATTGATCTCGATCCGCAATTTGCGGTGGCGTATGCGCACCTGGCGCGCGCGCTGAACAGAATGGGACGAGCGGGCGAAGCAGTTCCGCTTTACGCGAAAGCTAGCGAGCTTGCAAAAGATCCCGCAACATTGAACTTGATCGCAGAGTCGCTTCAGGCCGAACAGTTGTGGAAAGATTCCGAACCGGTGCTCAATCGTTCGTTGCAACTTGATCCTCGGAATCCAACGTCGCTGATGCTGATGGGTCGTTATCTCGTCGTGTTCAAGCGATACCAGGAGGCGGAGCCTTATTTGAAACAGGCGACGGAAGTAAGCCCCAGAGCTTACCAGCCTTTCAATATTTTGGGCCGCGCCTACCTGGGTATGGAGCGTTTGTCGGATGCAGAGAGCGCCTACGACCGCGCGGCCCAATTCGCGAGTGAAAGTGAGAAGAAGCAGCTGGCCGGAATGTTTGGGTTTGAAGGACTCGGCGACGGTTACATGAAAGCGAAACAGAAAGAGAGTGCCGCTCGCGCTTATCAAAGGGCACTGGATCTTGATCCCGGTAATAGAACGTTAGGCGATAAACTGACGAAAGCGCGTTCGCGCTAGTTAGCACAGCATTCCATTCCCCTGAGGTCTCTTGTATGAAGAGCTGTCCGAAATGTAACCGAACCTTTCCCGATGAAACTCAGAAGTTCTGTACCTTTGATGGTGGCTTGCTGATCAGCTCTCAGCCTTTTGATCCAAATGCGACCGTGCGCACCACGTCTGCAGAATTAGCCACACCTCCTCCTGCACCACCACCACCGCCGCCGTCTTCATCAGCACACGATGAAACCAGTCGTGATTTGCCGCGCGACTTCGAAACTGTGCTCAATCATCGTACTGCCGAAACGATGGCGGGCGGTAGAGAAACAGCTCCGACGGCGGCGGAAACCATGATCGGTTTTGAATCGGCAGTGCCTCCGTCGCCAACACCGCCAACGCCGCCACCACCGCCCGTTAATGTTGCGCCGCCACCACCACCTCCAGTTTCCCCAACGCCACCACCGCCCGTTGCCGCTGCGCCGCCACCACCTCCGTCGTCGACGGTTGTTGAGCAGGCTCCAGACACGGTCATTGGCGTTGTGCCGCCACCGTCTGCTCCGAAAAAGAAATCAAAACTGCCACTGATCATCGGTGGCCTACTGCTGTTGCTAGTGCTTGGCGCCGGCGCACTGGTCGGAGGTTTTTTCCTATTCATCAAGCCTCGGCTCGACGAAGCGAACGCTCGCAAAACATCGAGAGACGATACACCAGTCGTTGATACGAATAAGAACACCAACACCGAAGTCGCGACACCGACACCTGAAGCTTCGCCGTCTGTCGCGGAGTACGTGGCGCCGCCGGGTGCTGTTCAATTCGTAAATTCAAAAGACACGCTCGACGGTCGGCTGGCTGAACACTACTTCGACTTCTCGTTCTATTACCCGCAAGCTTGGACGAAGGATCCGAAAGCGGGCGTGCCTGGTGCTGGAAACTTTGCGCGAGTCGAACGGCATCTGCCGCCTGATTTTACTCAGGAAGCATTTGCCGTAAGTTGGTACACAAGCGCGGGAAGTTTTGTCGCTGACTTGCCGAACTTTCCAAAACGCGCTGAAGAGTTAAGCGCACTGCTGGCGAAGAACTATCCGGAATATGAAAAGGTTTCTGAAGGTCCAACGAAGATAAACTCGATGGATGCATATGAGTTTCGCTGGAAAGGTCTTTCAAAAGGAACTGAGAAAGGCGATATACAACTCTGGGGTCGCGTTGTATTTCTGCCCACAGGCAACGAAGGTGACTCGGCGGGAGCAACTCTGCTAATGCTCACAACGTCTCTTGCCAGTGAACTCTCTAGCGTTGCAGACGTAGGCGAGCGAGGGGAAATGCCCGTAATCTTAGAGTCGTTTAGGTTTGGTAAAAAGCAGTAGGGAATATGGCTGAAAAGAAATCGGTTGAAGTAATCAAAAGAAAGTTTTGGACGCCGCTGCGTGTCGTGACGACGTTTGTGGCTTTAGCGATGCTCGTTTCACTCGGCCTTTCGAGTTGTAACTCTAGTGAGCCGCCCGGGACCTCGAGCAGCGCTCCTACTCAACCGGCTGCTTCCGGACCTACACTTCCGCCAAATGTTCTTAATGCCGAATTGAAGACGGTAAATAGGAATTCGATCAAGTTGTCTGACTACTCAGGAAAGGTCCTGGTAGTTAATCTTTGGGCGACTTGGTGTGGACCATGCCGCATGGAAATTCCGGAACTCGTAAAACTTTACAAAGAGTTTCAGCCGCAGGGTTTAGAGATAGTAGGTTTATCAACTGAGGATCCGGACGCTTCTGCGGATGCCGTGCGTGATTTCGTTCGTAGTTTTGAGATGGGTTATGCAGTAGGTTGGTCTCCCAATGATGTTTCGATTAGCTTGATGCGAGGCAACACCAACATCCCGCAAAGCTTTCTCGTCGCACGTGATGGTCGAATTCTGAAAAGGTTTGTCGGCTTCAGTCCCAACACTACGCCGCCTGCGCTGCGCAAGGAGATTGAAGCCGCACTAAAGGGCTGACGCGTCTGTCACTCGTCTTTTTCAGGTTCACTCTGCTGGCCTAATCCTTCTGCAACGTCTCGCTTCGCCGCGCGCTCTAACTCCTTCATCTCCTTTTCGGCACGCTTATCAGCCTGATCCATTGGCGCCGGCTCTCCCAAATCATCCTGAGTAGTTATTTTGGTTTTATCAATACTCATCACAATCCCCCTCTGACCTTTATGTTTAGGCTAACAAGCGGAGCGTTTCAGAAGGTTTGGGAAATGATGACGATTTGGGCACGAAGTGCATGATGATTGGGGATTGCCCGCGCCCGTCGCATGGTACTTCACGTTGGCGGCTGCAAAAGCAGGTGGGTATTTTTCAAGATCCAGGTCCTTGCGGCGTGGAGTTTCACGCATATTTTGCCCGCTGCTACTTTCTTCGGGGTTAACAAAGAACGTCGCAAGGGCGTGGTATCCGCACCGCGACCGCATTTTTGTGTCGCCGCAAACGGGAGCTATCACGTGGCGAGGCCGTGGCATCCGACCTGCATCGACAACTTCAGTATCCGGAGGTAAACTCCAAACGAGATGAATCTGCTAGCCATCAGAAAAATCCTGCGGTTTGCGCTGGCGATCAACGTTTCGCTTTGGATGGCCGGTGCAGGCTGCCTGTTGGGATGCAGTAACGAGACTCACGCTTCCTCAAGCGCTTCAATGGAATCTGCCGATACCGTTGTCGCCGAACACTCTTGCGCGTCTGGTTCGCACGACTGCTGTGCGAAAAAGAAGGCTCAGCAAGAAAGCACAACGGCGAATAATCCGCATACCGATTTGAGCGCGTCTCAAGTACGACCCACGCAATCGTCAATGATGGAAAGCTGCCCGATGGCCGTTAACGCATCGGCGATTGTTTCAAAGGGCCGTGCTGAAACTCCAAAAGCTTCGATCGTGAAGACCATTGAAGCGCCTCTTCCGTCGACTGCTCTCGCAAACGACACGCGGGATGTCGACCCACCGAGTTTTCACAACCGCGGTCCTACCTATCTTCGCTGTTGTGTGTTCCTGATTTAGAGATCTGCCTGTCGTAGACGAATCTTCGGCTACGTCTTTAAGTAATCGTGTCGGCCGTGATCGCCGACGCGCGGCATTGATCTTTATTACAGGAGACAAAAATGAAACCCCATAGAAGTTTTATTCTTGCGGTTCTAATCGGAATGGTTCTGGTTGCATTCGCAGTCAGTCTTGCGCAAACGACTAGCCAACAAACTAATCAAAAGAAACAAGCTGAGAGTTGCTGTGCAATGGACTCGTGCTGTTGCCACGGCGACTCGTGTGCAATGAAGACAGGTGAGAAAACCGATGCCGCAGGCGGATGCTGTTGTGGCGATTCGTGCGACATGAAAAAGAAGCACGACGCCAATCATGCGAGCAAGGAAAGTTGCTGCTGCGGCGATGCACACAAGACGACGGCGCAGGGCGACTCCAAGAATGCGTCAACAAAACATCAATGTTGCGGGGCTGAGATGGCCAACAACATGACAGCCAACCATGACATGAAGAACATGAAGAATCATGACATGAAGGATGGCTGTTGCTGCTGTGGTGATTCCTGCGACATGGATATGAAGAAGACCGCTAAGTAATCGGTCACGTCCTCCAAGATAGCGGGCGTCTCGTGATTTGAGACGCCCGCGGTTCCCCTTGAACGAGGTGAATATGTTTTTTGTGCGTAGTGGCCTGACTTTTGTTCTGTTTCTTCTGTGTGTTACGAATTTGTTGGCCCAACACCAGGGCCATACGATGCCTGCTCCCAAGCCGACTCCAGTTCCTAAAACTTCGGATAAGAAACCAGCCACATCACCAACTCCTGAGGCTTCGGAAAAGAAACCAACCACAACACCATCTCCGCCGATGGATCACACCGGCCATGGTTCAGAGGCTATGGACATGGGCCCGGTGTTAATGATGCACGGCGAAGACATGTTCATTCGCATCGGTGACAGTGAAACTAATCTGTTGCCGATGGGGCGGATGGGTTCGGGCACGTCATGGCAGCCAGCATCGACCCAGATGAATATGCTGCATAAGCAAGCCGGCGACTGGCTGGTGATGTTTCACTACAACGCTACGATTGGTGTCAATGGCCAGGGCGGCCCGAGAGGCGTAACGAAATTTGAATCAGCAAACTGGTTCATGCCCGAGGCAATCCGCCGCGTCGGAAAAGGGACACTGGATCTCCGCGGCATGTTGAGTTTTGAACCATTTACCTTTCCGAAGGGCGGGTCGCCCTTATTGTTTCAGACGGGCGAGACGTATAAAGGCAAGCCGCTGATTGATCGACAACATCCGCACGATTTTGTGATGGAACTCTCGGCGAACTACACGCTGCCACTTGGAGAAAAGGGAACGTGGTTCACCTATTTTGGTTATCCAGGTGAGCCTGCGCTTGGGCCGGTTGCGTTCATGCATCGTGCGTCTGCGGGACTGAACCCTTCAGCGCCTTTGTCACATCACCTGCAAGATTCAAGTCACATTAGCTTTGGGGTGTTTACGACCGGCTTCACTTACCGCTGGTTCAAATTGGAAGGATCAGTATTTAACGGACGCGAGCCCGACGAGAATCGTTACAACTTCGAAGCACATCCATGGAACTCTAGATCGGCGCGGTTATCGTTCGCGCCGAATTCGAATTGGTCGATACAAGTCAGTCACGGATTTCTGCGAGACCCTGAAGCATTGGAACCGGGGGACGTCAGAAGAACGACGGCGTCAATTAGCTACAACAAAAGATTCACACGCGGAAGCTGGGCGACGAGTTTAATTTGGGGGCGAAACCACGAGAGCCACGACGGCGAGATTTTCAACTTGAATGGTTACGTGGCTGAATCGAGCGTGCGATTCGCGGAGCGCAATTCTGTTTACACGCGACTTGAGCTAGTGGATAAGAACCAGTTGTTGCGGGACGCTGACCGTCTGCTCCTGGGAATAACTGATCATCACCCATCGTTTCGCATCGGGGCTTACACCTTTGGTGGTGCGCGAGATTTGTGGACGTCGGAAAAACTAACCACGTCGCTTGGTGCCGACGTTACGTTCTATTCAAAACCGTCGATCCTGAATTCAATCTACGGTAACAATCCAACTTCATATCGAGTGTTCATCAATCTCCGACCGGGAAGAGCGATGGGTCATCAACAGGGCCAGTAGTTAGCCGCAGGTTCACGCAGATAAACACAAGTCAGAATTTATCAACTAGCAGAATGTCTATTCTTTATGCTGATCTGTGTCATCGGCGTTAATCTGCGGCTGACTATTAGCTCTGTACCACCGCGGCGCTGCGAGCTCGTACTGACTCATACACCGGCGCTAAAAACTCAAACGCAATCCAAACTGCATCTGACGTGGATCGGCGGCAGCAGTCGGCTCACCAAACCCACTTCGCGGAACTGTTCCGGTGCCAAACACATTGATTGGCAATTGCAAGTCGGCGCGATTCAGCACGTTAAAACCTTCTACCAACAGATCCAGTCCCAGACGATCCCGCAGTTGGAAATGTCTGCCCAATCTAAGATCAAGAGAAGCGAAATTGAATCCCAGTCCTGTATTTCTTCCTACGCCAGCAGGTCGATCGTTCACATTCGTGTCGAAGTTTCGATCGTTCCCCGTAACGATGTTGAATGGCAGTCGTGAGTTATAGGCGAAGACATAACTCAACTGAATGTCGTTTATCAGCTTTCGCAGAGTACTCGCAGATGTTTGATGCGGTGTACTGATCGTCCCACTCAGCGTAAGCCGGTGTCGCTGATCGTTGTCTGATAGACCACGTTCATCGCGTAGATTGAAGTTGTCCTGTGGCGTGAAGAAGAATGCATTACCGGCATTGTCGATCGCTTTCGACAAAGTGTAAGAGACGCGCCCGCCAAACCACTTGGAGAACCGTCGATTCAATGAAACAGTCAGACCGTTGTAATCCGAATTGCCTGAGCTCTCGAATCTACCGACGTTCGCAAACGCCGGATCTGGTCGACCGAGGTTTGGCACTGCGGCCGAAGCCGAGCGCGGCACGTTCACATTGCGCGACAAGATCAGGTGCCGTCCGCGGGTGAACAGATATCCGACCGACAGCGAAGTTGACGTACCCAGGTCGCGTTCCATCTGCAAACTTGCCTGTTGGTTGTAACTGTTCTCTATCGACGGATCCATCGTTGTGATACTCACCAGCAGGTCAGAAGGAAAACTCGGTAGGACCGCAGGGAAGACAGGCGCGTTCGGCTGGTCCGCTGGAAGAACGGCGACCTTGTATTTCGATCCGTCGCGCTGCAGTGCGTTCGAGGTAGCTCGCAATGGAATCCGGTCGAAATAGATTCCCCATGATGCTCGTATCACCGTCTTGTAATCACGCGACGCATACGCGAGACCAATTCGTGGGGCAAAATTATTTCCGTCCATTCTGATCGACGGCAGGAACTGTGCGTCATAACGAAGACCGGCATTGATCGTCAGTTGTCTTGAAGCCCTCCATTCATCCTGAACAAAAAAACCGAAATTCGGATTTGATTGAAACTGACTGGTTGCACCAAACGCTTGTTGAAATGTTGTGTAGCGGCCTAATAGAAAGTTCGCCAAAGATGAAAACGAATAAGAACCCTGAATCGCTCCGGGAAACGTAATGTTCACTCGGTCGAGCAGTAGTTCTCCACCGATCTTTGATGAATGGTTCGAATAGTCAAAGCTAAATGTATCGAGGATTTGAAATGTGTTGAGATCGCGTTGGGTTGGCGAAACCGTCGCTGCCCCAAAGTTAGCTACTCCCGAAATGTTTACCGCTGGTCCAATAGTGTCGTTGAGAGGCGCGTCGAGCTTGCTGTTCATATACTGAACGCGCAACTCATTAATACGATTCGACGATAGAGTCGCAACATCCGTTATTACAAAGATCTGATCCGTGTCTTTCAGGGCGGTGCCTCGACTGGCATCGTTCAGTCCACCAACGCTGCGGGAGTTAATGCTGTTGATGTTGTAGACACTGTATCGTGCCGCCAGTTCATTCAGCGACGAAAGCTGGTGATCGACACGAACGAGGAAGTTTGTCGTGTCGTAGCCTGTTGGAACCAATCCGGTTGTTAATCGCGAACCCTGATATCCGTATGCTGCGAGTGTGTTGTTTATCGCGCCGACATTTTGCGGCGAAATGGTAATGACGGTGGTGTTCTGCAAACGCGTCTGCTCAAAGTTGGTAAAGAAAAACGTTCGGTCTTTCCTAAGCGGTCCACCCAGGGTAAAGCCGTACTGGGCCTGGGTTAAAGGATCTTTGGTGGGTGCCAGTGGGTTGCGTGCATCGAAGCGGTGGTTACGAAGATAACCATAGACGCGACCACGCACATCATTTGTTCCGGAGTGAGTAATGATGTTGACGAAGCCTCCAGACGCGCGGCCGAATTGTGCGATTCCTCCTGACGTGACAACCTCGAACTCACGTATTACTTCCTGGCTGTAGGACGTTGCTGGTAAATCTGCGGCGTCGTCATTTGCAGAGAGTCCGTCGACGATAAATCCATTATTAATGAAGCGCTGGCCCGTTATTGAGATCCCAGTTCCGGGAACAGCTGAGGTCTCAGGGAATCTCTGATTTGCGACCGGGTTCGTGCGAGTTACTGCCGGCGTCAGTGCCGCGAGATCAAGATAGTTTCTTCCATTCAAAGGCAGCGAATCGATTTCGCGAAAGGTGAGCGTTTCTGCAACCTGGGTCCGCGCTGTTTCGACAACGGCCGCTTCTCCTTGCGTCACCTGCACATTCTCGACGACTTCCTTAACACCAAGTTTAACCAGCAACTGGAGAGTCTGTCCGACGGTTAGCGTTAGCTGCTTGTTTAGGGTCGAGAACCCATTGCATTCAATTGCCAGCTGATAGGTCCCAACCGACAAGGACGGAAACCGAAATCGACCGTTCTGATCGCTAATGGCGGTTTGCGACTGATTGTGATCGATGTTCGTGGCAGTCACTGATGCGCCATTGATTAAGGCGCCGTTGAAATCTGTGATGTTTCCGCTGAGAGTTGCAGACGTGACCGTTTGCTGTCCGAAGGCAGTCAACTGACAACTTGCGATTAGAAAGAGGACGAGCGTTATGGACAGAAATAATTTTCGACTGTGAGTACCCATCATTGCTCTCCGCTAGATGCCCACACGCTTGCCCGTGGAAAGAAGTAAATACCACGTCGCGGTAGTGGGTAGGTGCGAGCTATGGCCGATCGTCGAATGCCGCGTGGAAAGCAGTTAGTACCACCACGCGGTAGCGGGTGGGTGCGCAGCTATTCGAGATTGTCCCGATCGGAATCGAATCGCCAATCTAAAATCGGCAATCAATCGGAAAGTTCAGCAGTGATTTACCGAAGGTGGGCCGCGAGGAACAGTCTTGTTGAAGTGTGCGGAAGTGAAAAGATGTGCTGGCGAAGCGTAACGCCTCAACGATTCGCGATGGTTCTGCTCAACCGTTCCTCGTTGAATCAGATAATTAAAGTCACGATTAGGCCTTCGATAGCCCGCCCATATTTGAGAACAGCACTCGGTCCCGCATGGTGCTGTAAAAGAGGCAGTCGTACCCTCCTTGGATGAGGTAGTCGGCTCGGCGACGACGGTGATCTGGTCCACTGCGCTCTTGGCATCCAGCCCACACATCGGTTCTGGAGGTGGCGCTTCCTTCGACATCATTCCCATGTCGCAGTGTCCTGCCATTCCATTGCAGCAAGACATTAGCGACACAGACGCGCCCGTCCTTATCGGCGTAAAAGTGAGGGTCGCCAGCAGAATGACGATCGTCAAACACACCAACGCAGCAGACTGTGCTATGAAACGAACGCGCTTTGTGAGACTTGCGAGCATAGCGATGTGCGCATGCTATCTGCTCTTCACAAACTATGCGAGCCAGACGGGTGCTTCGGAGCACGCCGTTTAACTAACTTCATCTTGCACTTTGGACACGTCCCGGCTTGCTTTGACGTGACATTTTCGTGCATCGGGCACACAAAGTGAAACTGGGTTGGCTTTTTCGAGTGCGCCGATCGCTCTTTCTGTTGTGCAGAGATGCCGGGAGTGTACCCACTCGCAGTTGTCACGATCAATGCTGCCGCGAGCAGCGATAGAAGCAGAAGCTTTCGGAAGTTCATTTCGTACCCTTGATGCAAAGGCATCCTCCCTGCTCACGTTAATCGGCGCGAGCAGGAAGATTGCTTTTGACTAGTGCCCGACGTGGTAGGCGGTGTGCTTTATTCTTTATACATTGTCTACCTTGACTGCATCGAAGGTTTTTCTGTCGCCGTCAGTTGCTAAGGTGACCGGAAACCACACTGCATTGCCTTTGCCGTTCCCTCCCGGGAAGTTTGGGAAGGGGGTTCCTGCCGCTATATGCTCAATGTACTCAACTTTGTTGTCGGTACATTTGTAAAGGTTCGTATCAGTGCAGGTCGCGCCCGTAGCAAAGCCGTTGCCGCTGGTTCTGAATACTTCTTGAGCCATACCTGTTCTCCTTCAAGATCGAAGTTTCATAACTTGCTTCCACTGTCTCTGGAAGCACTAGTGAATTTTGTTACCGGCACGCCTGGTGGTTTGGAGTTACTAACATTAGAGCAACTCCCACCGCAGCGTCACCGCTTCCTCAGGACGAAACGCAATCACCATCAGCTTAACGAGCTGCTGGAAATTTGTGTCTTTCTTGTCCGCGATACGTACAAGGTAAATGTGGCCCAACTTGATTGGCGCGTTCGCAGATGGAGTAAGCTCCGTAAAGAGTTTGGGCCCCTCTTGCAGTGGTTGGTATTCTGGCCTGCCAAGATCTTGCTTCAGAATCATGATCTTGTCGCCGTTAAGATGTAGAGAAGCGAACCCGGTGCCGCCGCCCTGCGAGTCCTCAAAGCCATAACGCCGACGAAGCTCGTCCGGCATGCCGAGATCGACGATCGACGCCACTCGGTTGACCTCGATACCGCTAGCAAGACTGCCATTACTCGCCAGAATGTAGCTAAGATCACTGCAACGGTTACGCCACTCATTATTAACAAACGCAAACCCTTCTTTCCCGTCACTAAAACACATCGTACGGGCAAGCGGATCGTGGACATACATGGTGAAGATTCCACCACGTTTTTTTGGTTGAGTCGCGCGCTTCTCATCAGGCGCAGTCGGAGTTTGTGCGCTCATTAACTGCTGGGAAGCGACTCCGATGAACACGACCATTACGATGAAGAGAAAGCGTTTCATAACCCTTTGTTTCTGACTGTCAAACCTCAAGCTCATATCCCTCCCTCTTGGGGGACCGCTGTTGTTGAAGACTATCGACTAGCCACGTTCGGCAGATGCACGAGTTCCTGAAACTTTTTATCGTCAATATGTCGCGCCTCATTCCGCTGCCTGAGTTCCTTGAAGTAATAGAACGGAACAAACGCGGACCCAAACTTGTTGCTGATCCAGTCGTCCTTATGGACGTAATTGAGCGGGTACAGATTGACATCTTCCGAGCACTGGTTGAGCGTTTCCGTTACCGCCTTAACGACTAGTATGTTATTGAGATAGGTAGCATCATCTAAAGTCTCGGCAGCGGTGGTGTACAAAAGCGCGCCTTCGCGGTAACGCCGTTCCCACTCCTTAATGACCTTCAACGCCCTTTCATACTGCCGGGAGTTGATTTCCAGACGCAGTGTAGTTTCCGAGTCGTTGCGTGCCTCTCGAAGATACTTCTTGTATACGTCGGGAGGGACGGTGCCCAGGGCCCTTCCATCTTTCGCTAAATAGACGCCGAAGGCGTCGATTGTGGGAACTCCTCCAGCCAGTTTGATAACCATGGGAAACGCCGAGCCACTCGCATCGTAGAACTCTCCCTTGCGTGCCGCGAGCACGATGAAATACCGGTCGGGATCGACCCTGGTCCAACGAGTAGTCCCCATGCCTGGTATTTCGCAAGTAATGGAAGAGTCGTCATAGCTGACGACCTTCATGGTTTTTCTGGCAGCCCCGAATATCCGGTTTTTGCCGGTAGCGGTAAACGAGATCGATTTCGGTCCCTCCAGTTCCTCGCTTACGGCGTATTTGGCAGTTGCGGTCTGCTGGGGTTCGCCGGCGCCGGAATCCGAAAGTACAGTGACCTCACCATTAGAATCGAAACGATAAAGTACTGCCTGGGTAGGTGAGAGCTGCGCTTTCCATGTTCCAACTATGCCGAATGAACAACTCTTTTTCTGGGCCAACGCAGTAGCGGTAGAACCCAGAAGAATCATAGCCAGTAGCGAGATTATGGCTTTAAGTTTCATGTATTTCACCCAGTACTTTCAGGATATTGCAATCTTTTGTTGGGCCAGGAATAGAAGCCACTTTCAGCAGCTTCTATTCCTGGTCTGATTTCGACCGTGCGAGGTCGGTTTTTTACTTAGCCTTGATGGTCCGGTGTCGCAAACTAAATTGCGTCTCGGCGTAAGTAGCCGTGTTCCTTGACGACCTTGTTGATCCGAGCTTGACGAGCCCGGATCACCGCGTCCCATTCCGCAGGTGTCTTAAACGGATCGGCCCAGGAGATACGCTTCAGAATATTCTTCTGGCTGGCAAACGCCTGTGCATGGCCCCAGTAGTTGGTGGCATCGTTGACAATACGGAATGTGCCGGAGTGCATAGCAAAATCAAGGTCGACCCCTATATGGCCCATATTGAAGAGCCTGTAGCGGATCGTCTCGATGTCGTAGGGATCTCCGGTCAGGAAATACCAGCCAGGCAGATCCGCGTTGCGCGTCTGTGCGTAGTGCTTCAGCGCGGCAGGCGTGTCGTCCTGTGGTTTTACCGAGATTGAGTAAAAGAAGACGTCTTTACCCATGCGATCTTTCAGGTCACGATAAGTTCGCTTGAGAACCGTAGTCACCAGAGGACAAGCGCCGTGACAATCGGCGTACATCATATTGATCACGCATTGCTTGCCTCTGATCAGATCGTCATAGAACCTGACCTCTTTGTTGTCTTGTGTTCGAAGCACCGCATTTGTGAACTTCGCAGCGCCCTGCGATGAGGGATGCGGCGTGAACAATCCTCTGGTTAATAGTGATCTTCTATCCATTACTACACCTCCTCACCGCGCAGTTTGGCTTCGAACTCCTTGTTGGCCTGGGCAATCTTTGCGTCGCATTCTGCCTTGGCCGCTGCATCAGGAACAATGACCCAATGCACCATCATGAACGCATCTTCATGGCCCATGTTGTGACAGTGGATCAGGTAATCTCCGAGATAGTCTCGGAATTGCATCCTGATCCGTGAGGCCTCTCCCGGCTCCACCTTGGTTACGTCTTTCCTGCCGTCCAGTAGCTTAGGCACCGGTACTTGTTGAAATACGCCGCCGAGAATCGCCCATCGCTCCGTAATTTGAAATTCCTCAAAGTGAATATGCACGGGGTGGGCCCAGTTGGTAGGTCCATCTGCGTTCGGGGTGTTATTGTTGATGAACCACTCTTCACAGGTTCCCTTGATGACGCAATGCTGCGGCACATCGGGATCGAAGACACGGTCGTTGATCCTGAAAAATCGTGGATTCGACCCCACCGGATCGCGAGTAAAGTTCCACGTGAACGTAGTGTTCGGCTCACATAACGGCGGATAGGTACAGAGGGTCTCTGGAATGGGCGGTGTATCTTGCGGGAACCAGGTCTCTCGGTTTACCACGTCGAACCGCATTAAAACTTTTCCGATGTTAAGGCCTGGCGGTAATCCCGGAGGATTCACGTTTCCTGGGTTGACACTCTGGGTCCTTCCCGCCCCTCCATCTGTGAGATACAGCTTAGAGCCCACAGGGTATTGCCCGAAGTCGATGATCACGTCGTAGCGTTCAGCGACGTTCACTCGAATTGCACCCGGAGTTTCAATCACCATTTGAGGAACTCCACCAACCACGCCTGCCTCGATGGCGTTGGTATTAGCTGCATTCGCGCCCGCATCGACCGGAACCGGATGATCGAGGAAATTGGCATCAGTGGCGATGCAAGTCATCGTTTCAATACCGCCCGTCGGGCCGATGAGAACAAGGTCCCACTGGGCCGTTGTCGGTCCGGTAGAGAGAATGCGGAACCGGTACTTTCTGTTCCTTACAGTTAACCTCGGCTGAATCGATCCGTTGACGACCCACTTGTCGCCACCGGCCGCATTGACCATTTCATTTCGGCCTTGTTCATCCAGCAAACAGAACCTCTTCTCGGTAAGGATCAGAGGAATGTCAGTGACGCCGTATAATCCAGGCAATCGCAGCGAACCTGCGCTCGGGTGCTCATGACCCGGATCCGTCCTGTCATAAACGATGTACATGCCGTTCAGACCCATGACGTTGTTGTTGAGGGTCTTCTCTTGACGGTGATCGTGGTACCAGAACGTGCCCATCTTTTCCCTTGCGTCACCGACCCCGTTCCCACCCGGGTTCGGGTTCGGAAAAGCTTCGATGCCGGCGTAGACATTCGGGTAGAGATTGTCTTTCCATTTGCCGCTTGGGAAAAAGTCGGCTGCGAAACCGTCGCTCTCTGAGCCATGGTGACCGTTATGCAAGTGGATCGTTATCTCGGGGACGCCAAACGTGTTATCGCCGTTCGGCGGCAAACTGTTACGGAACCGAACAAGGGTAGATTGACCATATCGACTCAGGAGCATTGGGCCAGGGTACCTACCGTTGAACCCCCAGATATATGACTCGCCAAAATCGGAATGGAATCGATGCAGGCCGGGCCTGGCTTCCAATTCGGTGGTGATGTGAGCTGGCGTGAACTGAGCCCAGCGCTGATGGTTCGCTCGGTCGGCCTCACCCGCGTTTAGGTTTGGTGCCTCGGTTGGTTGTGGATTCAGTGGATGGTCTATCGCTACAAACGGAATCGGTAGCTCATCCTTAAAAGGTGTATGTGCCGGACTCCCGGCGGGGTTTGCGAGGCATGGAGCCAGGGGCTTTGGAACTCCCCCTTGAAAGCCGAGTGCCTTTCTTGAAGTTAACATTCTTGGGGCCAAAACAGTCGCGGCCCCGGCTGCCGCTCCAATCTTCAGCACAGTTCTTCTGCCGATCATCGCCTTCGACCCCTTCTCTTCTTTGGTTACCTCCCGGCGCTTAGCCCGTTTTTTAGGCATAGAATCTCCTTTCAGCCCGCAACGGGCTTCAATGTTCGAAAGCTTTTGGTGACTAGTTTTTTGTCGACCCTCAAGAAGAGGGCCGGTATTCATCGATCGAGCAAAGGCAAAAGCAGAACTACTAAGCGAGGAATTGCCTGGTCGGGGTGTATTTCGTTTTCAGTTTCTTCGATGAGTGACAAAAACGATCTTGTTACTGTTCTTTTGAGTACGGCGGACACATTAGTCATGAACCATCCTGATGGCAAGCAATCTTGCTTGGCAGTTTTTGCTGATCATTAGCGAATCTTGCTGTGAGTGCGATCAGTGACACGAGACATCAATTATTCATGCGATACGCCTAGACGACTGACGACGCTGCAACCGAAGCTGTGTAACTAATCAGATTCAAGGTAGGCAGGAGAATCGCTAAAGATTTTTTTGCACCGTACTTAATCTTCACTGGTTGGTCCAATTGCGAGGCTTTCGGCAATTCGTTCATTAGCGTTCTGTGTTGGCTTGGCGCGTTTCCATAGGCTTTCTTGAAGTCACGAACGAAATGACTTTCGTCGTTGATGCCAACTCGATAAGTGATTTCCTTGACGCTTAAAAAGCTCGATTCAAGAAGATACTTTGCTTTCTCCAATCGAAGTAGCTTCAGATACTTGATAGGCGACATGCCAAGGTCTGATCGAAATACGTGAGAAAGCCTCCACACCGAAAGATTTACCGACTTGGCCAGCTCGGACAGAGTTAGGTCGCGGTGAAGATTCTCACGCATGGTCTGTTGAGTTTTTAGCGTTCTTTGGTCCAGCGATCTGGGTGAAGAAGTTTGTGAGTTCAACGGTGTGTTCCTTCCTTGCGATGAAACCGGAAAACAGTTTTCGCCGTGTTTGGCCGTCACGTGGGTTGTTCGCGAACGATCCAGAGGTACTCTGTGGCATCAATGCGCAGCAGAGTGTCTACAAGTTCTGAGATTCGGATCAATGCGTGTAATCGCATCATGAAAAAACAAATCGTGACATGAGTGAACATCTTGGGAGTGAGATCGCCACTCTTTCAACCCTGGGCGGGAGTAAAGCGGTAGTGAACCGGACGAGGCGGCGCAATTTATTACTAATGAGGAACTACTGTCAATAGTCTTAAGTATGATTTGCTGCCGAATAATGTCACGCTTCCATTGTTTTTGTGAGGCAAGGCGGTATCGATTGTAAAGCGACACCTTTCTATGGGCCACAGTGTTGAGTTAGGGTTATCTTGACCTGCGTTAGCAACTTCTGATGAAAACACACCCCACCACGATCGATCCGGTCTGTCATATGACTGTCGATCCGTCCAATGCGGCTGGATCGGTCGAGCATGGCGGTCAAACATATTACTTTTGCAGTACTCATTGCGTTGCGAAATTCAAACGTAACCCGCAGAGCTTTCTGAATCCTCCTCAAACACCGATAGCCATCCAGCCGATCTCGATTAGCCGTACCAAACCAGCCGCACCGTCGGATCAATCAGAAGTTGATTACACGTGTCCGATGCACCCGGAGATCGTGCAGAAGGGCCCGGGCAGTTGTCCGATCTGCGGAATGGCCCTGGAGCCTAAAACAATTTCGCTTGAACAAGATGAGGCGAATCCCGAACTCGTCGAGATGACACGGCGATTCTGGGTGTGTGTCGTCCTCACATTTCCGTTACTCGTCGTCGGTATGAGCGATCTCTTACCGGGAGATCCCTTTGGATCGCTACTACCAATGCGCACGATTCAATTGATCGAATTGGTTTTGGCGACTCCAGTGGTTCTTTGGGGTGGTTGGCCCTTCTTCGTTCGCGCGTGGCAATCCGTTGTTAACCGAAGCCCGAACATGTTCACGCTGATCGGAATGGGCGTCGCCGTGTCGTACCTCTTCAGCGTAATAGCCGTCTTAGTTCCTTCGATTTTTCCGCATTCGTTTCGAGAACACACAGGCGAAGTTCCTGTGTACTTCGAGGCGGCTGCCGTCATTGTGACCCTTGTATTGTTGGGCCAAATGTTGGAATTGAAAGCCCGTGGACAAACTGGAGCGGCAATTAAGGCGTTACTCGGACTGTCGCCAAAGACAGCGCGTCGGATTCGTAACGATGGAAATGAAGAAGACGTCGATCTTTCGCTCCTCAGGCCTGGCGATCATCTGCGCGTGCGTCCGGGTGAGAAGATCCCGGTTGATGGAGTTGTCATTGAAGGCACCAGCGCGGTTGATGAGTCGATGGTGACGGGGGAACCGATTCCGGTTGAGAAGTCCTCCGGCTCGAAAGTTATCGGCGCGACGATAAATCAAACAGGCTCGTTCATTATGCGTGCAGAGCGAGTCGGTTCAGAAACCCTGCTGGCGCAGATCGTTCAGATGGTGGCGGATGCACAACGGAGTCGCGCGCCCATTCAGCGTTTGGCTGACGTCGTTGCTTCGTATTTCGTACCGATCGTAATCGCCATCGCTGTAGTTACGTTTTTGGTTTGGAGTGTCTGGGGTCCGGAACCGGGCATGGCTTATGGCCTGGTGAATGCAGTTGCTGTTTTGATCATTGCTTGTCCGTGCGCGCTGGGCCTGGCGACACCAATGTCGATCATGGTGGCGACTGGAAAAGCCGCAACCAGTGGCGTGCTCTTTAGAAATGCTGAAGCGATCGAGATACTTCGCAAAGTGAATACCCTCGTAGTCGACAAAACAGGAACACTCACCGAAGGCAAACCCAAGGTTGTGAGTTTGGTGACGGACTCGGTGGACGAAAACACGTTATTGCGGTACGCGGCGAGTGTGGAAGTTGGTAGCGAGCATCCGCTTGCGAGTGCAATTGTCGGTGGCGCGAATGAGCGGCAAATACAGTTGGGACGCGCCTCCACGTTTAAATCTATCACCGGTAAAGGCGTTCTCGCTGAAGTCGATCACAAACGCGTCGCTCTCGGCAATCGCGGCTTGATTGATGATCTGCAATTGGAACTGTCGGCGTTCGAATCACGCGCGGAAGAGTTGCGCAAAGACGGACAGACCGTGATGTTTGTGGCTATCGATGAACGTGTCGCCGGATTGATCGGAGTGGCCGATCCAATCAAGCAGTCGGCCGCTGAAGCCATCGCGCAGCTTCATCGCGAAGGTCTTCGTATCGTGATGCTAACAGGCGATAACAAGACAACCGCGGAAACGGTTGCGCGGAAGTTAGGCATCGATGAGGTGATCGCGGAGGTGCTTCCGGATCAGAAAGTGGAGACGGTAAGGCAGCTACAGTCGAAAGGTGACGTCGTTGCGATGGCTGGAGACGGCATCAACGACGCGCCGGCTCTGGCACTCGCAAACGTCGGGATCGCAATGGGAACCGGGACAGATGTGGCGATGAAGAGTGCTGATGTCACGTTGGTAAAAGGTGATTTGAAAGGGATCGTTCGAGCGCGTGTGTTGAGTCGTCTGACAATGAACAACATCAAACAGAATCTTTTCTTCGCGTTCGTCTACAACTCACTTGGTGTGCCGATCGCGGCGGGTATTCTTTATCCGTTTTCTGGTATCTTGCTGAGTCCTATGATCGCAGCGGCGGCGATGAGTTTTAGTTCTGTGTCAGTGATCGCAAATGCGCTCCGCCTCCGATCGGCGAGACTTCTGACTTAGTGATCGGAGGACAAACGCGATGAAAGTTCTCCAAAGAGTTGATCAATGAAGAATCTGCTTGCAATTACTTACTTCGTGGTCACGACAACGCTGTTTGTTTCCAGCGCAATGGGCCAGTCAAAAAGATTTGAAGGCCAAGTTGTATGTTGCGCTGAGTGTTGGGCCCAGGCTGACCGCACGAAAGTTGAATTCGGAACTGCGGAAGATCTGTTGAAATCACAATCATGCGTTGCTAAAGGTGATCCCACTTTGATTGCTGTTCGTGAGGGAGACGAGTTCACGCTTTATCAGTTAGAGCCGGCCAAGTTCCGACTGCCAGGAAAAAACTGGCTCGAGTTTATTGGCAAACGTGTCGCAGTTACAGGTAGGGTCGAAAAAAAGAAAGCTGGGAATGTTATTCGAGTTGATAGTTTGGAAGTGATTGCGGCGAGCATCGCTGAACGTGAAGCTGCGAATGTGGTTGGTAAGGAGATTGAACTAAGCCTAAAAGACCCCTTCGGTACTGAACAGCGTTTGAGCGCACTGAAGGGGCGAGTCGTAGTGTTGAACTTCTGGGCGACGTACTGCATACCCTGCCGGAAAGAAATGCCGGACCTTGGTGCGATTCAAAACGAATACGCTGCTTTAGGGGTGCAGGTCGTTGGAGCGTCTACGGATGAAGCACAAGATCGCGATAAGGTTTTGCAATTTGTTAAAGAAACGAGGGTCAACTTTCCGATCTGGATCGGAGCCAACACAGCCGACATGATCCGGTTCGGACTCGGCGGAGCATTGCCAGGGACCGTTGTCATTGGCAGAGACGGACGTATTGCGCGAGTCATTTCTGGTGTTGTCAATCAAACCGATTTGAAAAAGCAGATTGAGTTAATGCTCGCTTCTGCCGAGAAAGCAGCCGCAAACGAACGGAAGCAAGAGCGTGAGCAGATCGCAAAGACTAGACCAAGCGAAGTCTCCTCAGTTCCAAGTTGACCACTTTGACCCGGCGAAGGCCGCGCCGTGAGCGGGGCAGGAGAAAATAATTACAAGTGGACCTATGGAGTGCGAGTGATCTCGTACCAGATAGACCGCGCGAAGTGGCGCAACACCCTCACCTATCGATTTCATCCGAGATTGACCGCTGGTGTTGAGTACAACCCTCTGGCCCGAAAGGTTAGCCCCATTGCGAATCTCGTCTTGGTGACGGAGACGCATCATCGTCCAGCGTTGATTGTGGGTACAAGCTCTGACCGAATCGGCACACCGTCGGGCCAGTCGTTCTATGCCACGCTCAGCAAAAACGTCAAGCACTACACGAACCTGCCAGTGAGTCCTTATGTCGGCATCGCGTACGGAACGTATGACGATCGGGCCCGT
>DATJKB010000691.1:0-3584 GCA_035491875.1 Pyrinomonadaceae bacterium
GTGCGAAAAGCTGTGAAGGTCTTGCCACCGTCGATCGACTTAAAGAAGCCTTCAGCTCCGGCGTAGACAATGTCGGCGTTTGTTGGATCTGCTCCGAGAGTCGTGTAGTAGAACGGCCGTTGAATCAACGAACCTTGCGAATTGATCAAGGTCCATGATTGTCCGCCATCGTCTGAGCGGTAAAGGCCTCCGAACGGCTTTGCTTCAATCAGAGCGTAGATCCGGTTCGGGTTTGCCGGCGTGACTGCCAGGTTCGCTTTGCCGATCAATTCAGCGGGCAGGCCGGTATTAACACGCGTGAAATGTTCGCCGCCGTCAGTGCTTTTGTAGAATCCGCCCTCTTTTGATCCGCTAATGATGGTCCAGGGTTTTCGTTCGAGTTTCGACATCCATGCATAAACGACGGTGGGATGGCCGGGCTGTAGTTCAACATCCATCGCGCCAACAGCGTCGGATACAAACAACACTTTGTTCCAGGTCTGTCCGCCATCTGTGGTCTTGAATACTCCTCGCTCTGAATTCGGCTTAAAGATATCGCCGCCAGCCGCGACCCACACGATGTTTGGATTTGTCGGATGGATCCGCACTGCACCAATCTGCCCGGCATTGTAAAGACCAACGAACGTCCAGTTTTGTCCCGCATCAGTTGATTTGTAAACACCGCGGCCTGTGGAGACGTTGCTGCGCACACCGTCGGAACCTGTGCCCAGATAGATCACATTCGGATCCGATTCCGACACAGCAATACTTCCGGTCGATCCCAATGGAATCTTCCCGTCAGTGATCGGAACCCAGGTCGCCCCGCTATCTGTCGTGCGAAACAATCCCCCACTCGCGACGCCCATGTAGAACGTCTTCGGCTGTGATGGAACCCCGGTCACCGTGGTTACGCGTCCGCCGCGTGACGGTCCA
Organism: Pyrinomonadaceae bacterium; assembly: GCA_035491875.1. Lineage (GTDB taxonomy): Bacteria > Acidobacteriota > Blastocatellia > Pyrinomonadales > Pyrinomonadaceae > PSRF01. The sequence continues at coordinate 913 of DATJKB010000691.1, forward strand.
ACCAACCGGTAGCGAAGTCCTTTGAAGAAAGCCGGATCAATCGTGGGCTGTGGCTGAGACGACGTTTGGGCGCTTACTGAAGTTGATTGCGGTAACGCGATGACTAGCAGAACGAGAGCGACGAGAGAGATTGAGCGAACCATCGAAACTCCTCCGGCAGGACGGCAAGTTTGCAGCTCTATAGTTTTTGGTGTTGCAAAATTCGGAAGCGTGAGAAGCATAAAGGGAGGGACGAATAAAGTGCAACCTTGCCTTTGGAGTGCGGGGACTTGTCACACCGCTTTTACGCTTCCTAACTTGCATGTATCTGCGCTTGAACTATTGAACCAAAGCTTGATCGCTGATTATTCGCATGTCGAATGTGGAGCCGATGTTTGGGTGTTAAGTTCCGACTTACGAGATCACTCTGCTGTGAATGCTACGCCGCTTTCGAAACGGGCGAAAAGAAACTTCGCACCCCTCTAAAGACTTGCCGAAAGAAGCGCAGGATCCGTGGGAGAACAAGGTAGGTAATCAACAGCCCAATTGCGACTATTCCAAAGAGCACATAAGGCAGGAAGACTGCAGCAGTGATCGAGAGCACAGCAAGGATGTCTTCAATGACACTCGCCACGACATTCGACACCGGTTCGGGACTCGTGTTCAAAACTGCGCGGGTAGCGGCCTTGGTGCCATGTGAACTCAAAGCAAGTCCACCTCCCAACAGCAAAGCAATGGCTTGAATGCTTTTGTCGAAATCACCGAACGCCGCAGCGGCCAACACGGCTCCAGCGGGCACGCGAATGAAGGTGTGAATGAGATCCCAGGTGCTGTCAATCCAAGGCACTTTATCGGCAAAAAACTCCACGCAATAAAGCGCCGAAGCAATACCAATCACCCACCAGTTTGTGACGACATCCAGTTCACCGGGCAAATGTAGACCTGCGAATCGACTAAGCAAGCCAAGCGTTGCGACGGAGGCATACAGGTTGATGCCGGACGTCCAGGACGCTCCCATAGCCAGCGCGATTGTTGAGATCAAATTCATTGCAAACTAAAGAACGAGAAAATTCTACTAGAGTTCCGAACCTGTCGGAAATCTCTATTCAACCGAACAAAAACGAGCTATCATTCGGGCAATCCTAAGCTCTCTCCCCGAGTAACTGAAAGCACTCTCCCCGTGCCGGCATCCGTGCCGGAGAACGACGGTCGCATTTTGAGGAGGTGCTTATGAAACTGACCCCGATAAAGTCGAAGTATCTATCTCTCCTTTTTGTGGTTGTCTTGATGGCGCTCGCCGGGTATCTGAAGTCTCCGGCGCTGCCGCAAACCCGCGAACGTACAGTCAGGCCCACACCGGCCGAAGCAAACACCAAGGTCGCCGACATTATAAAAACAGACGTCGACCTTGTGACGATCGACGCGCTCATCTTGCAGAAGAACACAGCGCGAGTGGTCGGTAATCTGAAGCAGGAAGACTTTCTTGTTTCAGAAGACGGCAGCAAACAGACCATCACACATTTTAGTCAAGACAATCTGCCGTTATCAGTCGTGCTGTTGATTGATCGCGGCGGCTGCTTGGATCCGTTTCAAACAGAAGTCAAGCAAGCAGCGAAAGACGCGTTGTCGCGACTCAAGCCAAGCGACGAGATCGCGGTTATGACTTACCACGATACGGTGGAGTTACGACAGGAATTCACACGTGATCGCCGCTCACTCGAGTATGCGTTGGATTTTGTTCCGCCGCACCATGAAGAGGCCAATCATTGTCTGAACATTGCGTTGGATGAGGCCGCCAATTACATGATGAAGGCGGGGAACCCAACTGGTCGTCGCGTGATAATCCTCATCACGGGCGTTACGCGCAACTGGGCTTGCCAAGGTGGTCCTTCCAACAACACGACAACGCATTCAGTATTTGAGTCAGGTAGCGTGGTTTGTGGACTCATTCCACGTACACCCGAACAAGTAGCCGAGAACGGCATGATGCGTTGGGCCACGCGATTCGGTCGGCTCGGGGGTGCGCATTATCTCGACATTCAAAAGCTGGCGGATGAGACGGGCGGCGAGGTTCTTACCGACAGGCCGGAAGAATTGAATGGAACGTTCAATACGCTGATCAACCATCTCCGGACGCGATACAGCTTCTCGTTTGTATCAACAAACAAGAAGCGCGACGGTACGGTTCGCAACCTGAAGGTCGATCTGGGAAAAGACGTGGAGAAGAAGAATGGGGGCAAGCTCGTTGTGAAGGCCCGAAAGAGCTATGTGGCGCCAAAAGGAGAACCTGAAGCAGATCGAACTAAAACGAATTAGTTAAGGTTTCCTCACAGGATTACAGGATTACTGGATTACAAGAACTAGTTAGAGCAAGCGGCGTTGCCACTTTCTCTTGCTGTCTTGTAATTTTGTAATCCTGTAACTCTGTTGCACTCTTTCGGTATGACGACAAGTCGGATCGCAGTCGTTGTTTTGTTTCTGGTTCCAGCAATCATCGGCTGTACGTCCGCGCCGACTACTCAAGAGCTGAATCCAATAACGCCGATGAATACTAACTCTCCAATGAAATCTGGTCCGATAGTTTACGTAGCACTTGGTGATTCAACCGGCGTTGGCCAGGGTGCGAGCAACGGCGGCTACGTCGATCGTCTGTTCAGAAAGCTTGAGGTGCAGCGCCCGGGATCGCGTTTGCT
>DATJKB010000692.1:0-5482 GCA_035491875.1 Pyrinomonadaceae bacterium
GGAACCCAGAAGACGATAGGCAAATCGAAAGACCGGCTGACGGTGCCGCTCATACAACTCCAGAAAAGCCGCCTGTTCGCCATTTCCCGCCCTCGTTAGCAAAAGCTCGTCTGATATGTTCTCGGGCAATCAACCACTCGATCCTGCAGGAATCGCTTCCTACTGTAGTTACCACTAACAACCCAAAGGTTACGCCGGGCCTCAAAGAAATGCTTGGACATCACGAAATTTCAAGCGTGAGGACCGCAGTATATAACTCTTTGCGGTAGCCGCGGGGCAGATCGAACCCACAACCTTTCGCTCAACAAGGCTTTGGATGCTTTTAAAACCCAAACGGTTGACGACCAAACACCCCGCATCTAAGATGTTTTTGTCCCCAATGAGACCATTCTTAACACCCTGGCACAGCTGTCTGCACATGTCCTTTAATAGATCAAAACCGCGAATTCTGGCTTTTTCCGTAGCCATCGCTCTTTTGTTTGTTGGATCTCAGGTAAAAGCCCAGGTTGCTGAACGAGAGCAACTGCTGAATGGACTCCGTGTAGTCCTCCTGCCCAGGCCCGGTAGCCCGGATGTCCTTATTAAGCTCAGAATCCATAGCGGCGCTGCTTTTGACCTCGCTGGGAAGTCAGGTCAGATGGCGCTCCTGGGCGACATTCTGTTCCCCGACAAGGCGATTGTCGAATATTTCACGGAGGAGATGGATGGTCGGCTGGATGTCGTCGTCAACTACGACTCCCTTACCATCACTATGGAAGGAAAAGCCGGGGAACTCGAGCGAATCCTTGATGTCTTACGAAACGCCGTGGTCTCGACTCAACTGACACCAGAAGTCGTCACAAGGATTCGCGACTCACGAGTAAAGATCATTAAAGATACTGCTATCTCGACCGGAGCTGTTGCTGACCGCGCTGTAGCTGCCCGACTCTTCGGTGACTTTCCCTATGGTCATCCAGTGGCGGGCTCTGCGGAAGATGTCGCTCGGATCGAACGCGCCGATTTGATGCTCGCACGAGATCGTTTTCTTAATTCGAACAACGCCACGCTCACGCTAGTCGGCGGGGTGACAAAGCCACGTGCATTACGTGCGTTGCGCCAATTGCTTGGGCCTTGGAGGAAGAGTGAACAATTAGTGCCGTCGACGTTTCGACAACCCACTGCTCCTGATTCAAAAGCTCTCATAATTTCGGGAACGGGGGACGGTGCGGAAGTTCGTTTAGCTGTACGTGGCGTCGCGCGATCGGATCCTGATTACTATTCGGCCAATGTATTAGCGAAGTTAGCTCAACATCGTTGGGAAGCATTAATGCCTGAGTTGGCGAAGCGACCAACTTTTGCACGGAGCGAGAGTCACTTTCTTCCGGGGATGTTTACGATGGGAACGTCGGTCAGTGCACAAGCTGTTCCCGATGCACTTGCCTCAGCAAAAAAGACAATGGAAGGGTTGGCAGCCACCCCTGTGACTCCGGCGGAAATGGATCGAGCGCGAAGTGAGGCATTGACCGAGCTGAATAGTTTACTTTCAAAACCGGATGCACCAAGCGAGGTTTGGCTGGATCAAGACACCTATCGTCTTTCGGAGTCGCTCCCGTCTCCAATATCGGTCGTCAATTCGCTTACGCCAGCGGATCTTCAGCGTACCGCCGCACGGTTATTCAATGGCCCCGCAGCAACTGTGGTATTAGGCGAAACACAACAGCTAAAGACGGCGCTGCAAGCTCGAGTGCCATTCGAAGTACTTGGCGAGGTAGCGCCTCCGGCGAAGCTTCCGGTAACTGCCCCTAAAACGGTTCCGAAACCGACGCCCAACTAATCCACAAATTTTTCGCAAGCGACTTGCAACCAAACCCCCATCGAATTTGGCTTAACTGTGTCTGAGAATAGAAGTGCTGAAAACGAGCACGCTGGCCGTGTTCGCGACATGTTCGCAACGATCGCACGTCGGTACGATCTTTTAAACCATCTTTTGTCTGCCAATATCGACAAGCGATGGCGACGAGTCGTAGCGAACAGCATTGAAGGCAAGATAAAGCGAGATGGTGCACGGATTCTTGATGTTGCATCTGGCACCGGGGATCTGGCGGCCACGTTGTTTGAAGTAACAGGGGCGGAGGTTGTAGCTACAGATTTTTGTCGGCCGATGCTGGATATCGCGGCCGAAAAGATCGGGCACGACGTAACGCTGATTGAAAGTGACGCTCTGCGATTGCCGTTTCGGGACGGATCGTTTGACGCGGTCACAATCGGCTTCGGGTTACGCAACGTTGCGAATGTGCAGACCGGTTTGGCAGAGCTGGGACGAGTCTTGCGCAGTGGGGGCTGGCTAGCAGTCCTCGAGTTTTCAAGACCTGCTAATGCTGCGGTGCGGGCGGTGTTTGGGACCTATTTCACGCGGATACTTCCCGTGATGGGTGGTGTGGTAAGCGGATCGCGTAGTGCTTATACGTACTTGCCTGATTCAGTGAAGCGATTTCCTGATCAGCAAGGGCTCAAAACGATGATTGAGCAGGCAGGTTTTGAGGAAGTTTCGTTTGAGAATTTAACGGGCGGCATTGCGGCACTGCACCTGGGCAGGAAGCCGTGAGAGAGTGGGGCGGGATGATGTTCGCTCTTAGTCGTCCCGTTCATAGATTGGTTGCAGCTTAGCAATTACGATTGCAACCAGCTACGTAGTCCTGGGGTTAGGTTCGGTAAGCGCGCGGTTGTCGGGGCTGTGCGAGTATTCGAGCCAATTCCGGGGCTACGTTTTTTATTTTGAGCCGCAGATTTTCACAGAACCCACGGATCAGAAATCCGAGCATGAATTCTGATTTGTGTTTATCTGCGTGCTCTGCGGCTGATTGTTCGTTATCATTCCGCGTCTTTCGAATTCAATCACAAATGAGAGCTCGCCCGAGTGCAAGCTACTGTTCGTCATAAGATCCTTGGCGGTCTACGACGCCTGCTGATTCTTTTACTGGTCGCGTGGACAGTAGTTTCACTCGTAACTCTACTGATCGAGCTTGTTCCAGGTGATCCTGCTGTAGCGATCCTTGGTGATCAGGCAACGCCGGAACAGTTCGCGCAATTTCGTCAAAAACACGGTCTCGATCGAGCGCCCTTCTTCTTTTCATTTCCGCGCGACGCTTCTAATCAAAGACATTTTGTCTGGCATGGCGCCGACAACCGCTACGTGGATTATTGGCAAGCGCTTCTGCGAGGTGATATGGGGCTGTCGTTCAGAAATGATCGTCCCGTCAGAGATCTGATCCTGGAACGTTACCCGGCAACAATCGAACTGGCCATCGTTGCGATGTTGTTTGCGGTGCTTATCGCAATACCTCTTGGAGTAATCGCTGGAACAAATCGCGGCACCTGGATCGACAACGTCGCTTCTGTGGTCGCTTTGGTGGGCATCAGTCTGCCCAGCTTTGTGATTGGTCCAATGCTCGTCTACGTTTTTGCTGTGAAACTCGGCTTGCTCGCGCCGTCTGGAAGATTTGATTGGAGCGACATTCTACTGCCAGCATTCACTCTGGGTGCCGCTCTCTCCGCAATTCTTACCCGGATGGTCCGCTCTTCAGTCATTGAGGAACTGGGTGAGGATTATGTTCGTACCGCACGCGCGAAGGGACTGAGCGAAAGAAAAGTAGTCTATAAGCATGTACTCAAAAACGGACTAATCCCGGTGGTTACAATCCTGGGTCTTCAGTTAGGTATCTTGCTCGCTGGCGCCATCATCACGGAGAAGATTTTCGGCTGGCCTGGTTTAGGTTTGCTACTTGTCGAGGACGGAATTGGCAAGCGCGACTATCGCGTCGTGCAAGGCTGCGTCTTGGTGATCAGTTTGACGTACATCATCGCGAACATGCTGACCGATACGGTTTACAGGTGGTTGGACCCGAGAATCAGAGTCAGCTAAACCATTTTAGATTTTTGATTGATGATTGAAGATTTTTGACGGTTATTGGATCGCGTAATCAATGATCAATCAAGAATCTAAAATCTAAAATCACCAATGTCATGAATCGTCTCACAACAATCGGTATCGCAATCGTTGTCGTGCTTGTGATCGTTGCGCTGTTCGCAAACTGGATCGCCCAGTATGATGTCGGCGCAACTAACATCGCGCTGAGATATTTGCCTCCTTCCGCGGCCCATTGGTTTGGAACTGACTCGACTGGCCGCGATATTTTTTCGCGTGTCGTTTTCGGCGCTCGTATCTCATTGCAAGTCGGCATCATCGTCGTCGTCGTTTCATCGATCGTCGGAACAATCATCGGAGCCATTGCAGGCTACTACGGTGGCTGGCTCGACAGACTCATTTCCGGCTACGTCTTCAACGTGTTCCTCGCCTTTCCCGGTCTCCTGTTGGCAATCGCAATGGTTGCATTTCTGGGAGCGGGCTTAAATAAACTCATCTTCGCTCTATGCATCATTGGTTGGGTTGGATACGCACGGCTTATTCGCGGGCAAGTTCTCAAGGTACGTGAATACGATTATGTACAGGCTGCAAGGGCGCTGGGCGCGAGCGATATGCGGATTCTGTTCAGACATATTCTGCCAAACTCGATACAACCGCTGATTGTTCAGGCAAGTCTGGGAATGGCGGGAGCGGTTCTGTCAGAAGCGTCTCTTTCGTTCCTTGGACTTGGCGTCCCACCCCCGGCGCCTTCGTGGGGAGTGATGATTGAGGAAGCGCGCGATCTATCAACTCTGCAAGCAGCGCCTCACGCACTGATCTTTCCGGGTATCGCGATCGCGCTGACTGTGCTGGCCTTCAACTTCATCGGTGACGGCCTGCGCGAGTACCTTGATCCACGCCAGCGGGCACGATGATCAGGAGGCAGGAACAGTTTGAGCCGCAGATTTTCACCGATAAAGGCGGATCAGACTTAAACGCGTTAGAGACACGGAACTGACCACCCTAATCATTTCTGATCTGCGTTTATCCGCGTGATCTGCGGCTGAAGCTCTTCTTGCGCCTGATTCTGTAATCTTTGCTGGGATTGAGCGTTTCTAGATTGCAGCGACATTTCTACTTGCTTAGTTCGGCTGCTCAAGCAATACTACGCGCCACGATTGACAGGTCACTTAGCTCAGACTGTTGTAACGGCTGAATTACGCATTTTCCGTGCGACTCAAGCCTCAACATTCAGGTTCGGGAGAGGAATCCCTCGACCGACGGAGAACAATCGTTAATGTCGACCGCTCCCGGCCCCAAAACACAAACCAGTCCTATTCTGGACAGAATTGCCGCCAACAAATCTAACTATTGGGTCGGATTCTTCACTGATCCAGCTGCCGCGGTTTTCCTACTACTTTGGGATTTCGTCGTCTTAAGAGACAACCTCCTCTTCCTCGCTTCGAGCTACGCAAGTGGTCTCGTCAGTTGGACATTGTTTGAATATTGCTTTCATCGATGGATCTACCATCGAGGCGAGACGCTCGCTCACGCAGGTCACAGGTTGCATCACGAATCGCCCAAGGCGCTCATCGGCAT
>DATJKB010000693.1:0-5470 GCA_035491875.1 Pyrinomonadaceae bacterium
ACAAGAAAACAAAGACTTACTACCCGAGCACATGCGACGCCGCTAAAGAGATCAGCACAGACAATCGTTTGGTTTTTAGGACAGCCGCTGAAGCTGAAAAAGCAGGCTTCAAGAGCGGCAAGGGCTGTTAAAGCGCTCAAACACCTCGGACCCAGACCGGAGAAAGCCACCATGTTGAGAGAATTCAAAGAGTTCATCGCGCGCGGAAACGTAGTCGATCTTGCTGTAGCAGTAGTGATTGGCGCAGCTTTTGGCAAGATTATTACTTCGTTTGTCGAAGGTATATTGATGCCACCGATTGGTATGCTGTTGGGGAATGCGGATTTCTCAAATCTGTTTTACGATTTATCGGGGGCTCGCCCCGCATCACTCGCTGATGCTCAGCTCAGAGGCCTGCCGGTTATCGCCTACGGAGTGTTCCTGAACGATATAATCAATTTTTTGATTATCGCATTTGCGGTGTTCCTGGTTGTCAAAGCAGTCAATCGCCTACGAGCTGCTCCTCCACCGCCGCCCAACACCAAAGACTGTCCTTACTGTCTGACTGCCATTCCACTTGATGCCAGGCGTTGCGCTGCCTGCTGTTCTGATCTGGCAACAGCATAAAGGAAGAAGATTAGCCGCAGATTTTCGCAGACAGACACGGATTAAAACGGAGATGCTAAATCTCTTGCTATCTCTTATCCGTGTCCATCCGCGAAAATCTGCGGCTGATTCTTTTCGACAAATCGCCAATCTAAAATCGGTCTGGTATCATCCCCCTCCATGCGCGAGTGCCCCCGTTGTGAACTCTGCTTTGAAGATGACGTGGTTACCTGTCCCAATGATCAGGTAAACACGAAGCAGACCCTTCCCGGCACGCGACTCCTTGCGACTCGCTATCTATTAGAGAAACGACTCGGACGCGGCGCGATGGGTCAGGTATATCTCGCTCGCGATCAAAATCTTCTGACCCGAAGAGTCGCAGTCAAAACCGTCCGGCCTGACATACTCAGCGACGAAGATCTACAGGAAGGCGAAGCCATCGCGCGCTTCGAACGCGAAGCACGAGCGGCGGCTTCTATTCGCCATCCGAATGTCGTTGATGTCACTGACTTCGGCAAGAGTGCCGAAGGAGTTTTCTTTCTCGTGATGGAGTATGTCGAAGGCGAAACTCTTTACGATCTCCTTCGGCGAGAAGGCACGGTTAGCCCACAACGAGCCTGCAACATTCTGCGACAGGTAGTCGCCGGCGTTGATGCGGCCCACGATGAAGGAATTCTTCATCGAGATCTAAAGCCCGCCAATATTTTCCTGATGCAACACCGGCGAACGAAAGCTGCCGGTGAAGACGGCTTCGTGAAGGTCGGTGATTTTGGTCTCGCAAAGATTGTGAACCCGGAGCGCGATGTTACTTCTGGCAGTGGACCAGCATCACGAGGAATCATCGGTACGCCCGAATACATGTCTCCGGAGCAGATGCAGCCCGGGGTTACTCTCGACGCACGCGCCGACGTTTACGCTCTCGGTACCATCGCATATCACATGCTCGGTGGACGTCCACCATTCACCGGAAACATCACGCAGCTGATCACTCAAAAGCTGATGCAAGGTCCGCCCCCACTGACGAATCTACGCACAGACATCAGTCCGGAAATTGAAGTCGCAATCATGCAGGCGCTCGCAAAGGAAGCGGCAGATCGGCCGGAGACCGCCACTCAGTTTTTCGACATGTTCGCTAAGGCCGTGGCGGGAAGTACCGAAGAGGAGGCGAAGCGTGGCGACTCACGCTTGGTGATCATGGCTCCGTCGGGCGCGGAAGTTTACGTCGACGACGAACGATACGGCAGCGTCGGCCGGTCAGGGCGCGTAATCCTTCGTTCCATTCCTCCTGGACAACATGTCCTTCGCGTTTCGAGAGTCGGAGAACCTGATGATGAACGAGTGATTGAAGTTCGCAGTGACATCGCTGAGCAGATCATCGAGGCGCAGTTTAAGTCGAGCGTCTCTAGCGAACGGTTGACACCGTCGCGTGGCGGTAGCCTCGACAGCCGAACTGGCCCATCATCGACTACACTCGTCGTTGTCCAATGCACGAAATGTCACTCACGGTTTGCTGAAGGCGTAAAGTTCTGTGGCCGGTGTGGCAACACGACCTTTGAGCCGGTTTCGGGTTCACCAGCCGAAACGATTGAACCTCTCAGTGGCGCTTACCTCGAAGCGGCGCCGACTGATGTCACCTGCACGCGCTGTGGTAATAAGTATTCCGCCAGCGTGAAGTTCTGCGGTCGATGCGGGATACCGATCGGCAGTGCGCGTCTCGACTGGAGCACGCCCAAGCCGGTCGAAGTGCTGTGCAAATCATGCGGTGCCCATTATCCAGCGACGACAAGGTTTTGCGGGCGCTGCGGTAAGCCAATGAGCCCTTGAGCCTGCTCGCGCTTTACATATAATTGACGAGTTCTTGCCCGTGGATTTTGGCTTTACCCAGTCCTATCGATGTTCGAGCTGCCTTCATTGCTTCGATTCGAATGTTCGATAGCCTTACCATTTGGAGTTCGACGCCGCACGATCAGTTCAGAACAGGAGCGCAGCGACTGTTTTCTCCTGACGGTTGTTGCGCCAGTAAAAGCAGTCGCTTCGCTCCTGTTCTGAACTGATCGGCAATGATCGAGTTAGCTGACGTTATGGGAACATAGGAATCGTCTGATGAAACGCTGCCCGACCTGCAATCGCACTTACACTGACGCTTCTCTGAATTTCTGTTTGGAAGACGGCACGCCCCTGGCACAAGACGCACCACCGCCGCCCGATCCAAACGTGACTATGCGATACCCTCCTGCTCGCAACACTGGGGAGCCGCCGCCCACTGAAATATATCGACCTGACACAAGCCCCGTAACCCCGCATGTATCCACAATACCTCCACCACCGCCGCCACCGCAGCAATGGTCACCCATGCAACAGCCGGTGCCGCCAAGAAAATCAAACGCGTTGTGGTGGGTTCTGGGTGCACTTGGTGTTGTAGCAGTGATGGGCATCGGTTTAGTTGTAGTGCTGATCGCCCTTTCAAACATGGGCGGTAACACCAACAACTCAAACATCAACCGCATTGCTAACGCAAACGTAAATGCGTCCGCTTCACCGAATGCAAATGCCAGCCCGAGTGCGACAGCGAGTTCGAACATCAATGCTCGCGATGTAACGGGAACGCTACCAACCAACATGTCTGACGACTTTTCGCAGTCGAAGTGGGGTGTGGGTAATTTCCGGTTTGGCGATATCTGGTATGCCGACGACGAGTATCACATGAAGTCGAAGGAGCGAACGTTTATCGTCATGTATGCGCCTTCGAACGATTACTCGTCGAAAGACGCCACTGTTAAAGTCGACGCCCGCAGCGTGGATGGCACAGTGCCGTCGCATGGTTTTGGTCTGATGGTCCACTGCGCCCAGTCGAAAGCAAAACAGTTGGAAGACTACGCGTTCCTCATCTATCCAGACGCAGAACCTGAGTTTGAAGTCGTGCTGCACAAAGATGGCAATCAGAAGACGGTGGTATCGAGGACTAAATCGAACGCGATCAAGTCAGGCTCGGCGACGAACAAACTCGAAGTGAGAGTGAAAGGTAACGAGCTGGAGTTCTACGTGAACGGAGAATACCTGACGACAGTTTCCGACAGCGAGAACTACAAAGGCGGCCGCGCGGGGTTATACACGAGCGACGTGGTTGAGGTTGCCTTTGACGATCTCGAGATTTCCCGGCCGTAATCGTGAATCGTGAATAGTAAATCGTGAATCGTGAATCGTAAGGCGAAACTACCACGATTCTCTATTCACCGTTTACTATTCACCATTCACGATTCACTATTCACAAAATGCAAGTAAACCTCAGAGTCATTGCAGGACCTTACAAAGGCCGTATCTTCACCTTCACTCAACACGATAGCTTTTTGATCGGTCGCAACCCTGAGGCGCATCTTTGCTTGCCAGAAGATCGCTTCTTCTCTCGCAACCATTGCCTTTTGGAAATCAATCCACCGCATTCATTCCTTCGCGATCTGGGATCAACAAACGGCACCTTTGTTAATGGGCAAAGAGTTAGAGAAGTTTTTCTAAACAACGGCGATCAAATACAGGGCGGGGAGACCATTCTGTGCGTAGAAGTTGGTGTCGGTGCCGACACTCAGCCGGCGAAGCCTGGTTCAAGTCTGGAATATCAAACTACTGCGCCTCTATTAGTGATGGTGGAGTGCCTTAATTGCGGCAGACGCGAACAAGTGCAGGCCTCTTCACCTGATGAGAGGTTTACATTCGTCTGCGAAGATTGCCGGATCGAGTTGAAGAAGAATCCACAATCCGTTCCTGGCTATGACACCGTGCGTTTGATTGGTCGAGGTGGAATGGGTTCCGTGATGCTGGGCCGGGAGCAGAAAACTGGACGCTCCGTGGCCATCAAAACCCTGCTGCCGGAATTTGCCGTCAGCGACAAAGCGATGAAGCGTTTTATGCGCGAGATCGATGTGGCCTCAGCTTTACGTCATCCCAACATCGTGGAGTTCATCGATCGTGGCACGCACAACGGCGTCGTTTATCTTGTCACTGAATTTGTCGAGGGCTGCGATGCGTCGCGCCTCGCGGAGAGCCACGGAGGCCAGCTTCCGTATCCGGAAGCGATTTCAGTTTTGGCGCAATCATTGGATGCGCTCGCTTACGCTCACTCGTCTGGGTATATCCATCGCGACTTCAAAGATCAGAACATTCTTGTCAGCGGCCTGGGACAAAATCTTGTCGCGAAGCTTACAGACTTTGGTTTGGCGAAGAGTTTTACGCACTCAGGAATGAGCGGCGTAACGATGGCGGGTGAAATGGCCGGCACCCTTGCTTACATGCCGCCCGAGCAATTGCGTAACTTTAGAGACGTGCGTCCGCAGTCGGACATTTACGCCGTCGGCATGACTGCTTACAGTTTGCTTAGCGGAACGATTGCGCTGGACCTGCCAAAGAAGAGCAGCATCAACAACACCATCCGCGCGATCTTTGAACAGCCCAGGATTCCTCTTAAACAACGCGCGCCGAGCGTTCCCGATGCCATTTGCCTGATCATCGATCGCGCACTCTCGAAGGATCCCAATCAACGCTGGCAAACAGCGACCGCGATGCGGAATGCACTGTTGCATGCAGCGTAATGAGAACTGCTATTGGTGTCATCGCGTGCATCGTGTTCTTAATCATCGCTTTCGTGGTGTGGTTGGCGTCCGGACGTAGTTGGCTGGTTTGGGGCCTTCTACTTATTCCCTCGTGGATATGCGGAGATTACCTATCCGACAAGCTATTCAGTCCAACGCGCGGTAGAAGCATCTCTGAGAAAGACTTTTCAGTTCTCAGGGTGATCTACGGAGTGGTTGTAGGTGGTCTATTGATCGGAGGAATGTACGGAATCGGTGGCTTATTTACTTCTGGCTCTTCTGACGAATCGCGCGACCTCCCC
>DATJKB010000694.1:0-8834 GCA_035491875.1 Pyrinomonadaceae bacterium
CCTACCAAATCAACTGCGCCTATCTTCTGCAGAACCGCGATGTAGGTAATGACGCCGGTTATCAGGAGAACAGTGGGCCAACTTACCTGCTCGATGGCGCGCTTTTGATCATGAGGCGCAAGCAACGCCAGGAGAACTGCAACCGAAATGGCCAGGAGTCCGATGTTCAATTCCAGCGCCAGCGCGCCAACGCCTAATGAGATCAAGCCGACCAAAGTCAGTACACGGTGCTTGTTCAGCCCGATTTGTACTGACTCAGGTTCGCCGTCACTCAACTCTTTCCGATCTTCGCGCTCATTGAGGCGTCCAGTCCTGTGACCTCTGAATAAAAGGAAGATCAAAACCGCGACGCCCAGGTTGAAAAAGAAACTCGCAAGAAAAAGCGCTAGATCATTTCGCGGCAGGCCGGCACGTTCTACGACTTGATTGGTGATGCCACCGTAGATACTGATTGGCGAAAAGCCACCTGCCTGCGCACCATGAATCACCACCAGTCCCATCAGTAGTGGACTGATCTTGTATCTTTGTGAAAAACGCAACGCGATGGGAGCGATGATAGCGACCGCAGCAGGACTTACGGCGCCGACAGCAGTCAACACCGCCGCCACCGTGAACATCACCCACGGAATAGCCGCAATACGTCCGCGCACAAGCCAAACAGCTTTATGGACCAACCAATCGACGGTGCCATTGTTTTGCGCAATTGCGAAGAGGTAGGTGATACCGACAAGCGTGACAAACAGATCGCCGGGAAAACCCGCGAAGATGTCCTTGGGAGATAGATGCGAAAGGAGACCGATGATGAACGCGCCGACAAGGGCAAGCGCGCCCATGTTAATCGGGAGTGCGGTCGCGATAATAAACATCACCGCAAGCAAGACTATCCCCGCGATTTGCGTCGCCATAATTCGTGTCGTTCCCGAGAGGATTGCGTTTGAAATAGACGAGCGTCTTACCTGATTGTTCTAACGTCGAATTTGCAGGGTAGAGAGATCAATATAGTAGATGTCCCCTAAACCGTTGCGCGGGCTTTGCAGCTTGGTCATTAACTCCTGGTAGTTAAGGCGCTTCTCCAAAGGCTCTTCTGCAAAACTACGCGCGCTCGTCCAGAAGAAGTATTTTCCGTCGGGCGAGATCGCGGGAGAGTATTCGTTCCCGCTTGCATTGATTTGATCACCGAGATTAGTTGGCTTGGTCCACGCACCATCTCGGTTGTAGCTGATGTACAAGTCAAAGCCGCCTTTAGCGTCTGGCCGCCCGCCAGCCATGAGAATAAGGAAACTTTCGTCCGGCGCAATAAGCGCTTCGAACTCATTGAATGGTGTGTTGATACTATCACCGAGGTTTTCAGCAGCTGTATATTTTCCATCGACCAGACGGCAGCGATAGATATCGGTTCTTCCCTTGCCGCCCGCACGGTCTGAGCCGAAGTAAATGGTTCCGTTTGCGGCAATGGTTGGATACCACTCGTTGCCGGGGCTGTTTACGGGTGCGCCAAGGTTTTTCGGTTCACCCCATCCGCTGTTTGTTTTCTCGACCATCCATATATCCAGATCCAGATTTGCTTTTCCCGGAACAGGGCGATTAGAGATGAAATAAAGTCGTGAACCATCGGCAGTGATGAATGGATCGGCATCAGAGTATTGACCGGAAAAGGAAGCGACTTCCGGAATGTTCCACCGCCCACCTTCAAAGTGTGAGAAGACGATCGTCCACAAGTTAAAGTTAGGCGTGCTGCGAAGAAAGTAAAGGGTTTTGCCGTCTGGCGTGAACGCCGGATGTGAATCAAAGGACCCGGTCGAAATTATTCCGGCGCCGAAAACTGTTGCTTCCGTTATAGGTTTGTCAGCCGCATAGGGATGCTGTGCCCGGCTTAGATTTGGGAGTAGAGCGAAACAGATAATTCCAATCAGTATTCTCATATCTTTGCTTTTCGATGTGGCGTTAGGTGTCTGCCTGAATGCGCGTGGATAGAAACCACGGCGCACACCAACACGATGCTGATTCTGACGACAGCGCGCAGCTGTTTTGCTCATATCTTGGGACGACTGGGCTGAATCGTCACTATATGGTTTGCGGCACGCACGTGCAGCGAAAACGAATTTGTGACGAGGTGTTTGGCTCGTGTAAATAGCATTTCCAACCCGTTCCTCCTTCACAACCGCGGAGCTGAACTCGATTGCACGTTAGGCGTAATTCGACCTGAGCTGTATCCAGATTCTCAGCTACACATTCGCGGCCCGTTTCACAGCCGCCTTGACCGCACCGTAGCTGTTGCGCTGCCTGGGCTCACACTTTTTTGAAGAAGTCACTCTTAGCCGCTTCCATCGTACATCCATAGCCGATGAAGGTGCTGTCAATGTTCACGTTCTGTGGAGTCTCCGAACAGGTGAGACCAACTTTCATGGGTGTGGCATATTTCGATTGTCGGAGTTTACGTGGCATGAGCCTTCTCCTTAAATAGTGAATGAATGGTTTTCGAAAAGATTCCACGCCAGATCTTCATGGGCCAGTCGCCAAAGAAGACGAGGTCATCTGGGTAGATCTCTTGACGCTAAACTAGTTGTTCTACACCGACTCCGATTGCGAGGACATGTGAAACTCTTTGACCTTCAGTGCAGGCAATAAAGCGGCATTGCCTCCCTGACCTTCCGAGTTGCCGACTCGTTCAGATCTACCAATCATGTCGACATTTCCTGGCGCGAGCAGTTGCATCACACTCTGATTGAAGCGGAAGTTCTTGACCGCGTATTGAATCTTCCCTTTTTCGATGTACCAGATTCCATCGCGCGTGAGACCAGTCTGCGTTGCCGTTCGTGGATCGAGACCGCGAACGTACCAGAAACGACCGAGCAACAAGCCACGGTCCATCGATTTGATCATGTCTTCAACCGAAACCGGTGCTTGAGCGCTCTCGATGATACTGTTCACTGGACCTGGTGTCGGTTCTTTACCTTTCTGCTTGGCCCAGTAGCGTGAGTAGACCAGGTTCTCCAATACGCCATTGCGCACCAGGTAGATCTTCTGCGCAGGCAAACCACCCTGCGCTGACTGCGAGCCCGGCAATTCCGGATGCCACGGATCGCTGTAGATGTTTATCCGTTCGTCGAAGATCTTTTCACCAAGCCTGGTTTTGCGTCCTGGTGCTGAGTAGGGGCTACGTCCTTCTTCAGCACTCCTGGCATCAAAACTGAAACCAAAGAAACCGACTAAGTCGGCGACGGCCTGAGGTTCGAGAATGGCAGGATATACACCGGGTTCTAGCACCCGCGGATTGCGTGCGTCGAGTGCTTTGCGAATTGCCTCGTTGGCTACGCGCGCAGTATCAAGCTTCGCCACGTCAAAATGATTTCGCAGAAAGTAGCCCGAACTGGTTCCATCTGGAGTTCTGGCTGTGGTTGCGAGACTAACCAGGCTAGATTGGTCGTAGATGAAGTTGCCGTTCTTGGTCAGAGATCCACCGGCCGAACCCCGCGCTTGATGGAATCCGGCGCCGATCACTTTTGACCGTTCACAAGCGGCAATTACGCCATTGATGGTTTTCGCTCTCGCTGTTACGGAAATGTTTGAAGTAGCTTCTGCATAACCATTCACCGGTTTGTACGTTTGCGGTCCCAGGGTCGGCATGTATTCGCGGTCGACAGGAGAAATCCGAGCAAGTTGTTCCGCAAGAGCCACTGTTGATTTCAAAGATTCGTCGTCAATCTCGTTGGTTGAAGCGGCGCCTCGTTTGTTACCAATCCAAACAGTCACTCCGACGCTGACGTTCTCTCTCGCTCCGCTGGTTGTGAACGCATTTGCGGCGAAACGCAGATGACCATAGTTTTCACTGCCCGCGCTTACGACGGCATCGTCGGCTTTGACGTAGCTCATTAACTTGTCACAGATGGTGCGGGTATCTTTTTCAGTCAGTAACATGAAGGATCTCCCTATAGGACGTATATAAAGATCAATCAGACCTATGATCTTCTCGGTGCGGTGTTCAGCACGTTGACCTGTCGAAACCTTGCGGGCGGGCAGCCGTGACTTACCGCATTCGACTGTCCGGGCTCCCCTTTGCCGTCACTAAAGCTCCCGCCAAGTTCGTAGGTCGTGGGACCGCCTAAACCATCACACGAATTCCAGAAATCAGTGGTGCGTGATTGATAAGCGACATCGCGCAACATCTCACCACGCTTACCATTTTTGATCTCCCAGAAAACCTGACCACCAAACTGGAAGTTATAGCGCTGCTGATCAATCGAATAACTTCCATCACCGTAGATCAGAATGCCCTTCTCAACACCAGCAATCAGATCGTCGATCGATATGTTGTCCGTGCCCGGTTGAAGCGAAACATTTGGCATACGCGGGAAGGAGATGCTGCCCCAACTTTCACTATGCAGACAGCCGTACGACTTCTTCTGTCCCGTCAGTGCTGCGAGGTCGCGAGTGGTTTGCCAGTCAATAAACAATCCATCTTTGATCAAGTGCCAGCGCTGACCCGGCACACCTTCGTCGTCGTAACCGACTGTCGCCAGACCCGCAGGCTGCGTCCTGTCGGCGACGAAGTTCATGATCTTCGAAGCAAATTGCAGCTTGCCGATCTTGTCTTGAGTTAAAAAACTCGTGCCCGCATAGTTCGCCTCCCACCATAGCGAGCGATCAAGTTCCGTTGGATGGCCCACGGACTCATGAATCGTCAGCCACAAATGGGATGGATGAAGCACTAGATCATATTTCCCCGGCTCGACAGGTTTTGCCTTTAACTTCATTACGGCTTCTTCACCCGCCTGTTGCGCTTCGCGTTTCCAATCGTGCTTCTCCACGTATTCGTAACCCATTCCTTGCGGACCGCCGAGAGCACTTCGACTCTGAAAGTCGCCGTTCGCCTGATTCACCGCTGTGACGTTGAATCCGGGATTGGCACGAATGATGTACTGGTCAATCCTGGAACCGTCGGTTGAAGCATAAAACTTTTGCTCGTTCACAAATCCCATCGATGAATTCACAAAACTCACCCCGGGAGTTTTCATCGCCGACGCATTCAACGACAACAGGAATTGGATCTTGTCGTCGATCGAAACCTGAAACGGATCTTTCTCAAATGAGCTCTTCCAGCTGGTTACGACTTTCTCAACCGGTACGAGTGAAGTCCGCTTACGTTGGTAAACGGAATTTGCGCGTGCGATCTCAACAGCTTGTCGAGTTATTCGCCGAACGTCATCAGGAGTAACACTGCGGCTAGAGGCAAATCCCCACGTCCCCTTGAAGAGCACGCGTACGCCGAAACCAAAGTTCTGGCTCCGCGAAACGTTCTGCACCTGCTGCTCACGTGTGTTGATCGACTCACTGCGATAGCGATTGATGCGAATGTCGGCATAGGTGACACCGAGTTTCCGCGCAGTGCTTAACGCGATGTCCGCGAGCGCATTCTTGTCGACTCCGTTTGCCGCGGCCTCTTCAGCAGCGACGACATCATTGATCCATGCGGGCAGTGCGGGTAACGAAAGAGCGCCGGCGGCAACGCCTGCCGTCTTCAAAAAGTTACGACGAGAGGTACTCATTTTTAGGAAGCCTCTTGGATGGAAATCGAAATGCGGGATGATCTAATGCAGACGGCTAATAAAAGTCAACGATTTGCGAATAACGGTGGTGTTCCGAATTCCCAATTCTCTGTGCAACCTCGGTGTTCCTGCAGACCGAAGAAGCACCTCTATGTTTTTATAGCTGGGCCTTTAGTGATACGGCTTTGCCGCCCGATGTGAGGCGATGGCTCTGTAAGGGGCTTCTTAGTGAATCGTGAATGGTGAATCCGTGGGACGAATGTCCGATATGCTTCAGCTTGTCGTCGAGGTTGTGTTGATTCAAGGAGCCCGAAACTGTTCACGCGAATACCCCCAACGGCAGTTGGGGGATCGTTCAAGTCCAAGCTACAAAGAAGCAACAAAGAGCTCGGACGCGCCGCGCATTCAGTTGATTTCTATTACTCAAGTTCGTTCGCGGCGCGCCGGACTGACGAGATGCGTCGTTAGTAGGCTGGACCTGAACCATCCCCCAACTGCCGTTGGGGGTATTCTCAAGGGTGCGAAGCTTTTCTCTGTGCATCCTCCGCGTTCTCCGGTGTCGCTGTGTTTGAGTAGTTTGGGAACCATTAACACCACAGAGCCACAGGGATCCACGGAGGTTATACAGAGAAAAGCTTCGCACCCACCCGCTATCCCGACGCGTCCGGATATGACTGCGATCCAAAGCGATGTTGAGTGGAGCGCACGCGAGGTCAGAGACCGGACCAAGGGCATAGCCCATTCTATCGAAGCGCATTAACGGCGAGGCAGAGCCATCGCCTCACATCGGGCGGCAAAGCCGCAAGCGCCAAGCGCCTTGTTTGGTGCGGCTTTGCCGTTCCGTCTTCCCCCGAGTCTATTGCGGTAGTTGTTACGAAAGACTCCGACTTTGCCTGCTCCTGCCGTCTGCTCCTGCTGTTGGCTCCGCGAGCCAAGCACGACCTTTGGCGAGGTCCAAAGTCAGATCCCATTTGATCAAAAACCTCGTGCCGATATTGCCGTCCATGGTTAGAGTCTCGTTCACACGAGCCATGCCTTCAACAGGTACGCCTCCAGCGATCATAAAGCTCGCCGGTTGTGGTTCTTTCTTGCCTGGATCCAACTTCATCAACGGTGCGAGATGCTTGCCAATAACATTCGCTCCACCATTACCGCAGTCGATCTCCATCCATGCTGTTCCTGCTGTCGTGGGCACAGCCACTACCACGGTCAGCGCAGCACCTTCAACTTCGCGAACCAACTTGATCGGAACCTCCCTGCCGTGCCTGGCCCGCACTGCGAGACTTGCCGGTGTTTCAACAGTCAATTGCTTGTGGGCCAGGCTCAATGTGACCGCGCGCCCGTCAAAAACGTCGAGGCCGATCGAGCCGTCGATCTTCGGCAGATCCTTGGGCATAAACTTCATGATGTCGAAAACTCCCGAGGTGGGCGCGCCGAAGCGATTGCCGGCGATGTCGAAAGACACTCCGTCACAACGCGGCATGTCGAGCCGTTGTGCTGTGAGAGTGAAACCGGTGAGTTGCCCCCACGGCTTACAGCCAATCGTTTGCGCGAATCCAGGGCTGATGTAAGAAATTCCGCCGCCGGTATCGAATATGAAATTTCCTTCATGCCCCTGCACGGTCGCTCGGATTGTCATCATCAATGTGCCGCCTGGGTGCGG
Source organism: Pyrinomonadaceae bacterium (assembly GCA_035491875.1). GTDB lineage: Bacteria > Acidobacteriota > Blastocatellia > Pyrinomonadales > Pyrinomonadaceae > PSRF01. The sequence goes on from DATJKB010000694.1 coordinate 7,210, forward strand.
GATGAGTTCAATAACTAGGGGAGATTTTGCGGGAGTTGCTGCGAAAAGATTGGTTGCAGCAATGCTTAAATACAGGCAAATGAGAACGAATACGAAACCCCTTGTAACCACTTGTAAAAGCCCTTTCGAGTTAGTGAGTCAAAGCATTGCAGATTGTAGTTTGCAGATTGAAGATTGCAAATCGCCCATTGAAGGTTCCAACTCAATTGATAAGTCTTGTCGCGACTCGACTCAAAGTGATTCAATCTACAATCGACAATCTACAATCTTCAATGTCCTACTGGTATTTCTGACAGTCAACCAGACTATCTCATCAAACCTACAATTCATTTGGTTCCACCCAATCGAACAACGAGGCAGAGCAAATGACTCCCATTATCGAGAGTGTTCTTCACCCAACTGATTTCTCTGAAGGCAGCAAAGTCGCTTTTCACCACGCGCTCAAGGCAGCGTTGACCTCAAAATCCGAACTCACTCTGTTGCATGTTTGCACAAACGGGACTTCAGAATTGGCCGATTTCCCCGGTGTTCGTGAAACGCTCGAGCGTTGGCAGCTGCTGCCGAAGAACAGTCCCAGATCCGCCGTTGCACAGCTCGGCATCGACGTTCGCAAAATCGTCGCCCGAAAAAGCGATCCGGTAGAAGCCGTGTTGGGCTATTTGGAGGTGCACCCTGCCGAACTAATCGTGCTCGCGACGCATCAACGTGAAGGTCGCGTTCGCTGGCTTGATAAATCGGTAGCTGAGCCTGTCGCCCGGCGTGCAGAAGAACTGACCTTGTTCATTCCAGGAGACAGTGAGGGATTTGTATCCGGTGAAGACGGTTCTGTCTCTCTAAGGAAGATCCTGATTCCGATCGCAATCAGCCCGAGGCCTCAGCCGTCGTTGGATGCAGCAGTACGGCTCGTCACTGGCCTCGGCTGTCCATCGGGAACCTTTTCCCTGGTCCACGTGGGCCAGGCCAACACGATGCCGACCGTCCGTTGTCCGGATGTAAAGGGTTGGGAATGGAAGAAAGAGTTACGAAGCGGCAATGTAATTCAAACGATTGTCGACACCTCGAACGAGATTGACGCGGATCTGATTGTGATGGCTACTGATGGGCGAAACGGTTTTTTGGATGGCCTACGCGGCAGCCATAGTGAAAGAGTGTTGCGTCTGATTCGCGCACCACTGCTTACCGTTCCTGTATTCGACTAGGATCGCCGGCTTCACGTTGGTGGAGAGGCTATTCAGTACCGTGCGCGGTAGCGGACGGCCACCACTCATCGCGACGGCAAAGCAGCAGGCGTATGTTGAGTTTAGTGATGGCCGTCCGCTACCGCGCACGGTACTGAATAGTTACAGCTGTCGATCTAATTCGCCGACGCCGCCAATCGCTCCAGACATAATCGCTGACTAGCGAAACGCTTTCAGCAGTGCCTCGAGCGCGGCAAACTTTTGACCGACCTTCAGCCTCAGCTTTTTCTTGCACGACGTATCGAAGCTTTGTGGACTCACGAGATGTTTAAAATTCCTCTTCTCGTTGTACCACATCGGACAATCTCTCGAACTCCCACGATGCGAGGCAAACTCTCCATAGTAGCCAGCCAGGCCTGTAACCATTGCGTTTGAGATCGCCCGATC
>DATJKB010000695.1:0-6974 GCA_035491875.1 Pyrinomonadaceae bacterium
CTGCTGGAATTCTTCCGTAGCGTTTCTCCCAGTTCTGAATATCAGAAATGCCAACGAGATAATCCGCATTTGCCGCACACTGCCGCGTGACGTCAATCAACACTCCGGGGCCCATTAACTGTTCCAGCGGAATCTGATCGACGCTGAGACGGCCTTTAGCAAAGTGGACCGGTGCGTCGAGGTGTGTACCGCCGTGTTCCGCCGCGCGATAGCGGTAAGCAGAGTAGAAATACCCTTGTTCAGTGGTTCCCTCGAAATCTGTTTCCAACTGGAAAGGCTCGGCGGTCGGCCAATAAACAGTGGTGGCGTCGAAAGGGTACGACAAATCGATCACCCGCTTTGCAGGCCTCTGCGGAGGCGAAGAGCACAAGAAAATCAAGAGCAGAAGTGTGACAAACACGTTCATGAGCTTGCTCCTTCAGGTATTGGGAATTGAATTTAAGCTAACACAAAACACGGTCCGCTAAGTGTTCAACCTTGACATTTTCTCGCGCGCGGTTAGCATTTCACTTGTCATCGCTAAAGCTCCCCTGTGCAATCCGACCACAGGTAAACTCACCGGATCGTTCTTTACTGAACAAGGAAGTGTAATTGTGGCCGCCGAGACGGAAAATATAAACCCCAGTGCGCAAACTGAAGCTAGAACTGTTTTGAATACGCCGCTTCGTGGAGCGAGCGCAGAAACCGCGCTCGAAAGCAGTTTTCTCAAAGGACTGCTCGACGCGAGTGTCGACGGCATTATGGCGTTTGATCGCGAGTGTCGTTTCACCGCTTGGAATCGCGCGATGGAATGCATGTCGGGCCTGCGTCGCGAAGAAGTACTCGGCAAGCGTGCGTTCGACGTCTTTTCCTTCATGGAAGAGACGGGTGAGTTCCGATATTTCCTGGAGGCTCTAGCAGGAAAGAGTATCGTCGGAGAAAACAGGCCATTTGCAGTTCCGCAGACTGGTCGCGCCGGCTTCTTTGAAGGCTACTACTCACCACTCAAGAACGACTTAAGCGAGATTGTCGGTGGCGTAGGTGTGATACGCGATATCACCGAACGTAAACGGGTTGAAGAAGACGCGCGCGAAGCGCATCAACGATTGACGTTCCACGTAGAAAACACGCCGCTTGCGGTCGTCGAGTGGGACAACGAGTTTCGCGTATCGCGTTGGGCGCCGTCAGCTGAGCGGCTCTTCGGCTGGAAACAGAATGAAGTAATCGGTAAGCGCGTGGCCGATTGGGATTTCGTTTTTCCTGATGACCTCGAGGCAGTATTCGAAGTCGGGTATCGACAGCGTCAGGCGAAGGAACGACACGGCGTCTCGCGGAATCGCAACTACACGAAGAACGGCGACGTTCTGTATTGCGAGTGGTACAACTCTACGCTCTACGATGAAAACGGTCAGCTCGTCTCGATCCTTTCACTCGTACTCGACGTCACAGCCCCCAAGCGCGTGGAGCACGCGCTACGCGAATCGGAAGAGCAGTATAGATTGTTGTTTGAATCGAACCCTCACGCGATGTGGGTTTACGACCTCGAGACACTTCGATTTTTGGCCGTTAACGATTTTGCCGTGGACCACTACGGTTATTCGCGCGAAGAATTCCTGTCGATGACGATTCGAGATATTCGTCCGCCGGAAGAAGTGGATGCATTAGATACTTATCTTTCGTCGCCACAAGCGGGTTTGGATCGCGCAGGCGAATGGCGTCACCGCAAGAAGGACGGCTCGATAATTAACGTCGAAATCACGTCGCACCGGCTTGATTTCGGGGGACGATCGGCCGAGTTTGTTTTAGCTAACGACATTACGGAGCGAAAACGCGCTGAGATCGCGTTGCGTGAAAGTGAAGATCGCTATCGCGACCTCGTAGAGAATAGTCATGAATTGATGTGTACCCATGACCTTGAAGGTCGCGTTATTTCAGTTAATCCATGGGCTTCTCATGTTCTTGGCTATCCACAACACGTGATAATCGGAAAGAACATCCGCGACAACCTCCTGCCCGAGTTCCGCGCGGAGTTTGATAATTACCTCGAAACGATTAAGGTGAACGGCTTTGCGCGTGGAATCATGCGCATTCAAACAGCCAGCGGCGATATCAGGCTTTGGGAGTATTACAACACGTTGCGAACTGAAGGCGTCGAAACGCCGATCGTCAGAGGCATGGCCCACGATGTGACCATCCGCCGGCAGGCTCTTGCGCGTGAAAAAGAGGCTCGTTTGGAAGCGGAAGCCGCGAATCGATTAAAAGACGAGTTTCTGTCAACTCTGTCGCATGAGCTGCGCACGCCGCTCACCGCCATTATCGGTTGGTCGAAGCTGTTGATACAGGGCGACGTCGATCAAGCAAAACAGCCGGTCGCACTGGAAACGATCGTCAGGAACGCCCAGGCCCAGGGTCAATTGATTAACGACCTGCTCGAAGTATCTCGAATCATAACGGGCAAGCTGCACTTAAACTTTAGTCCATGCCATGTACAACCAATCGTCGAAGCTGCGATTGAAAGTGTGCGTCCCACCGCTGAGGCGAAGGGCGTAAAGCTCAAAGCGCTGTTTGAACCACGCGTTGGATTGGTTTCCGGTGATGCTGACCGTTTGCAGCAGATAGTGTGGAATCTTTTGTCCAACGCCGTTAAGTTCACTCGCAGCGGCGGCCACGTTGAAGTCAGGTTCCAACGAAATAATTCACAAGTTGAGATAGTGGTTGGAGATTCGGGAGAGGGCATTAAACCCGACTTCCTGCCGCACGTGTTCGAACGCTTTCGGCAGGCTGATGGATCAACCACGCGAGCGCACGGTGGTCTCGGATTAGGATTGGCTATTGTCCGACATCTCGTGGAACTGCACGGAGGGAGTGTCAAAGCGGAGAGTGCGGGCGAAGGGAAAGGCGCGACATTCACAGTTAAGTTGCCGCTGCTGATGGCCGACGAACAACCGCTTGGTGACATGCAACCAAAGCCAGTAGCCGGTCTCGAGAGTCTGCGCGTAGATACTTCCTCGCTTCTGATGGCCTGGCGAATCCTGGTTGTCGACGATGAGGCGGATGCTCGCGAGCTGATCTCCACGATGCTGCAAAGTTGCGGTGCGATAGTTAGGGCAGCCTCGTCTACCGGTGAAGCACTCGAGTTGATAGCAAAGTGGAAACCGCGCGTGTTGATTGCCGACATCGGGATGGAGGGCGAGGACGGCTACGCGCTGATTAGAAAGCTTCGTGCACTGTCGGAGAGTGAGGGCGGAGCGATCCCCGCCGTCGCGCTGACTGCGTATGCGCGTATTGAGGATCGGCAGCGAGCACTATCGTCAGGATTTCAGCTCCACTTAGCGAAGCCCGTGGATCGAAATCAACTGGCTATGGCAGTAAGCGGTTTGGCTGGAAACACGGTCACGATCTAACCGGCGGTAATCAGTTGTGGCCGCCTCGTTCGATTGATTTCACGCGACCGGAATTCAACAGAGTCACTACACCACCCCGGCGATACCAAACGCCCTCCCTGGTTCGCCAAGCCTCATCCGCCTCAATGCGAGAACCATTCGTTAGCCGAATCACTACCGGCCCCGTTGTTTTTTGATTTGCAGTGGTTGATACCGGATTGTTGTTCCCAACCGCTCGGCTCGTACGCGGGCTAGGCGCCGGAGAGCTGCGTTCGGACGGTGATGGTGCAGGCTCCGGCGTGGGTGTTGCAGTCTCGATTGTTAACGGCTGTGATGGAGATGGCATCGCTACCTGCGCGACGGGTTGTGGCAGTTGCACTTGAGGAGCGCGTCTTCGTGACAGGCCCACGTATCCGAAAACAATTACTACACCAATCAGTAATCCACCGGCTGCCGTAAGGATCAAACCCCTCTGACTCCCAGGCTTTTCTGATTTCGGGGGTACCGTTGCGGGTATCGGCGCAGTCGATCCTTCAACCTCAGCATCATTGACTTGAATAAGCGGAGTGCCATCCAGATCGCACACCTCATCGGTGTCCAAATAGAGGAAACTACATTGGGGGCAACGTTTCATCTGAGCTTTAGGTTAACACCTGGGGAGAGGTGAGACCCGAGGAGGGTTTTACTACGAGTAGGTTTAGAAGGGCAACGCTTTCTTAAAGAATCGTCCCGTTTTCTTTAATGCTGATCGAACTTTTGAGTCGTCCTTTTCTTCGGGCTTTGCAGTCGTCGCACTCGTTTGGCTAGTGCTTCTTCCCTGTGAAGTAGCTTTGATAGGGCGATTTGTGTCCGGATTAGGCGAAGGTTTTGTTTCGGGCTTTGGCGAATCCGGCTCGGTTACCTTTAGCTGGTCAGTCGTACTCCTTCCGTTCTCGGTTGATGGGACAGTTTTTGCGTTTTCGCTAGCGTCTGTCTGCGTTGTTGCTGAACTGTCTGAGGCTGCGACTGGTGATACTTGAGCGTTAGGTTGTGTTGCCTCAACGGTCGGGGAGATTGCGACTGATGTTGTCCGGGACGCTTGGCGAATCGAAACGTAATAAACCAGTGCCATGACACCGGCGAGAACAAGTGTTGCCACAAGCGCAACCACTCGACTCCGCGCTTTCGAATTGTCGCCAGAGGTTGATGTTGTTGTTAAGGCCTGTAGTTTGGGCAGCGGATGCGCGTCGTGCGTCAAACTAGTGCCATCCATATCGCAATGCGATTGGTCGTCTTCGTAGATGAATTCACACTGCGGGCACCGCTTCATGGCGTCCTCCTGGATTCGGTCATTAATAGGGGCCCGCGGAATTGGTGTGGGGGGCGTGAGTGTTTCCCGCTCGAAGGAGAGTACACCGATCCGCAAGACAAATACAATGGAAAATACTGGAGGCCTTGTTTTGTGTGAATTACTTGGTAGTCTGATGGATTTTGGGCGATTCGGCAGCCGTTCGCGAAGCGCGAGGCGCCAAGCGCTAGGGTAAGCGCGAAGGTCCTCCTCCCTTGCGCTTGGCGCTTGGCTCTTGCCGCTTCCCTAGCTTAGATATCGCTCTTGAATAATGCCCCGGTGGTGAGCCGCATGGCCGGCGATGATGTAGGCCAGCGCTCGCACCGTAAAAGGATTGTCGCTGGCTATCCCCGTCCGCGACCAGGCATCCTCCGAGAGGTTTTTGAAGAACGATATTGTCGCCAGGCGAATATTACGAAACTCTTCAACCAGATCGGCCCACGAAACGTCGTTCGCCTCACTCCCGGCTACGCCGACGTCCTGGTCAAAGCTCGGAAGCGGCTCGGGAAACCCCCGAGCAAACCACAAAGCGCGATACAGAAATATACGTTCACCGTCGTTAACATGATTAAGCAGCTGGCGCATGGTCCACTTTCCTGGCGCGTAGCTGTGCAGCGATTTTTCTTCGCTGATCGATTTCAAAAACGAGTGTGTCTCACTTAACTGTTGTTCGAGCGTGCCAACGACGTTTCCATCAGCAACTAAGTCGATATAACGGAAATAATCAGGGGCAGCTTCAGTAGCAGCTGGACGAGTCATGTCTGTCCTTCCTCATCTAAAAGTTTTTTGACCGGGGTTCAATTCAAACCGTCTCTGTGCGATTCTCGCCAACTACCAACGCGATTCCCATCAAACACCAGAACAACATTACGGCTTCGCTGTCGCCATAATTGTAGTTCACGAGCGAGCTGATTAGAAATCCCGTTAATGCACCGAGAATGCCAAGCAAAATACCATACGAATTAGTATCGGAACGGTTGCGTGCGTTCTTTTCGACGCGCGAAATGTATATCCAAAAAGCGATCATCAGCCACAGCCAAAACGCGAGCATCGGCAGCCCACGATCGAATGCAAGCTGCAAAGGCGTCGAATGAAGATGCAGCATGTCGTTACCAGGAAATCCCCACTCTTGCCAGTGCTCGTGCATCGCATCCATGCCATGGCCAAACACTGGATGAATCATGATGCGCGACAAGCCAACGCGTGCAACCTGACCACGCAGTGATGAACTGTCATCTCCCAGAAGCAAAGCGGTTGGCGCTCGTGTTTGCCATACCACGGCTGCGCCGAAGGCTAATAAGAAAAATAATGCGAAAGTCACCGCGACGCGCGCGGCAAGACGGGTCGACCGCCACGCGATCACAAACGCCCCACAGACAAAAGCTAAGAGCACAGTTCGCATCGCCGTCAAAACAATTCCAGTAACCAACACCAACGTCGCTGGCAATGCGACACGAAAAGTCTTATTGAAGCCGTGGTTGCGCAAGTGGGCCAGCGCTAATCCGAGAGCGACTTGCGCAATCATTTGCAGAACTTCGGCAAAGGTCTCGTAGTGCCTCGTCCACCCTGAAGCCCGAAATCGGTGACTCCGGCCTCCAGCCGCAATACCCGAGGGAGTAGACTGAGTTTGCAGCAACGGGGTTACTTGTAAGCCTGGTCGCTCGATGTGTTCCCCTCGAGAAATGATACTGACTGAAACGACACTGTTAGGAGGGAGGGAATGAAGGACTTCGTCGATGCCTGAAGTTGAATAGACTCGCTTGCCGTCAACACGCCAGATCGTGTCGTTCGCGGAAACGCCGACCGCTGTGAATGGGCTGTTGGGACCAACCGCCGTAACGACTACTCCCCGGCCGCGAGCGATATCGTAAACGCTATACAAAGTTCCAGCCGCTCCAGAGGCAATCAACAAAGCGACAAGAAAAAGAGCGGTGCGCTTCGTCAAAATCGCGCGTGCGAGGTAGAAAATGAATACACACCACGAGGCCTTAAGCTTAGCGATACTTATCAGGGGTTCGACTGATAGAAGGGACGAGGCAATGGTCCAAACAAGCAGACACAGAATAATCAGGTCAAACTTTGTACGTTGAAGACCCAACCGGCGGCTAGTGGCAGTGCGAAACAACCATCCCAAACCCGCTATGCCTATCGCAATCGCGCTTGCGGCCACCGAGTGCGGCGCGAATATTACGTACAGAGCTAGGCCAGCGAGCGCAGTACGATGACTGGCTTCTGCGATGCGCATTCGACTCAAGTTATCTGCCAAGTGGCCAGGATGGATCGAG
>DATJKB010000696.1:0-3326 GCA_035491875.1 Pyrinomonadaceae bacterium
TCGATTCGTTAAAGGCGGCGAAGGCGCGCGGCTCAGAGGTCTTGATTGTCGATACCGCCGGTCGGCTTCATACTAAGTCGAACCTGATGGCTGAACTAGATAAGATGAAGCGCGTCGCTGCACGCGAAGTTGAAGGCGCGCCACATGAGACTCTGCTGGTTGTTGATGCCGTTACCGGCCAGAACGGGCTTGAACAGGCCCGGCAGTTTTTGAAAGTAGCAGGCGTAACCGGAATCGTGCTGACGAAACTCGATGGTACGGCGAAGGGCGGAATCGCTGTGGCTATCGCGAAAGAGCTCAACCTTCCGATACGATACGCGGGAATTGGTGAGAAGGTGGACGACCTCGTAGTGTTCGACGCCCAGCAATACGTTGAGGGGTTGTTTGCGTAACTTAGTACTTTGTTCTTAGCTCTTTGTACTTAGTAATTGTTGCTTGCCACGTTCCAGCACAAAGTACAAAGCACAAAAGACAAAGCCGAGGATTCCCCGAACTTGACCTCTACATCAACATTGGCCGAAGTACCAACATGGTCTGAAACTGATCGACGTCTAATGGCGCGCGCTATCGAGCTCGCCTGCCGCGGTGTTGGTCAGGTTAGTCCCGGACCACTGGTCGGCTGTGTTGTCACCAACAGCATCGGTGAAGTTGTCGGTGAAGGCCATTACGTCTACGAAGAGGTAATGCACGCCGAAACTATCGCGCTACGCGAAGCAGGGAAGCGCGCCCGTGGAGGCACGGCATACGTTTCATTAGAACCGCATGCGCATCAGAGTAGGACCGCGCCCTGCACCGATGCGTTGATTGCCGCCGGAATAAAGCGCGTGGTTGCGCCAATTCAGGATCTGAATCCGCAGGTTTCTGGACGCGGTTTTATTCATTTGCGCGAGGCGGGTGTGGCGGTTGAAGTCGGGTTGTTGGCGGATGAGGCATCGCAGGCGAATGAAAAGTATTTGCACTTCATGCGCACGCGATTGCCGTTCGTGCATTTGAAGTCTGCGGTTTCGTTGGACGGGAAGGTAGCGACGAAGTCGGGAGATTCGCGCTGGATCACAGGACAACAGGCGCGGCGCCGGGTTCATGAACTGCGTCACGAGTACGACGCGATCATGGTCGGAGCGGGGACAGCGGAACTTGACGATCCACTGTTGACGGATCGTTCTGGCTTGCGGCGTCGCCGACCGCTGGTGCGAGTTGTCCTTGATGAAAGACTCCGTCTGTCGCCGGCGTCACAACTCGTTAGGACAGCCGGCGAAGCGCCTGTCATCGTGTTTACGGCAGGAGACGCCGATGAATCGAAGATCGACTCCTTGCGAACGTTCGGCGTCGAAGTGATTAACTCAGGCACTCGTGATCTGCGAGCGGTTTTGAAAAGTCTCGGAAAGCGCGCTTTTCAAGGTCTGCTCATAGAAGGTGGGCCGACATTGGCTGGAAGTTTTGTTGACGCTGGACTGATAAACAAGGTGAGCTTCTTTGTTTCTCCCACGATCATCGGCGGCGCTGATGCACCTGGTCCAGTTGCGGGTTCAGGAGTGGAAGTGGTGCGTCACGCAATGAAACTCCGAGACGTTAGAACTCAACAGCACGGCGACGATCTCGAGATTACCGGCTATCCCGAAAGAATCCGCGAAGAACAGAACGGGAGCGAAGCGACCGATTGAACCCCATTACGTTCTGTAGTTGAGGTCCTACCTTCTAACCAATACGTCGTACCTCGGATTATCAACGTTGTCTTCATCCAATCCCATCCGCCCTTCCAAACGCTTCGGCCAGCACTTCCTTCACGACCGTAACATCATAAGAAAGATTATCTCCGCTTTCGATCCTCGACAGGGTGAGACAGTTGTTGAGATTGGGCCAGGAACCGGTGCGCTTACGGCTACGTTAGTTGAACGCGCGGCGAGAGTCGTTGCAATTGAGTTTGATCGGCAACTGATCGAGCCGCTTCGAGAACAATTTAGTGAGCGCGGTAATTTCCGTTTGATAGAAGCCGACGCACTGGAAGCCGATATCTGCAACGAGATCGGGCCAGCCAGCAGTGCGCGTGTCGTTGCCAATCTTCCTTACAACATCTCGACGGCAATACTGCAGCGACTTATCGAGCAGCCGTGCATACCTGAGATGGTTTTGATGCTGCAAAAGGAAGTGGTTGATAGGATGCTCGCGCCAGCTGGCTCGAGTGATCGTGGTTATCTTTCTGTGCTGGTCGAGGCATATTGCGAAAGGGAAAAGCTATTTGACGTATCTCCCGGGGCTTTTCGTCCACCGCCGAAGGTTTGGAGTACGGTTGTTCGGCTAATACGACGAGACGTCGGGTGGAGGTTGGGTAATGAAGAGTTGTTCTGGAAAGTGGTGAGTGCGGGCTTTGCCCAGAAGAGAAAGACGATCCTGAACAATCTGCGACACTCCGCTGGCCCATTGCAGGAACGTGTTAAAGAAAACGGCGGCGCCAGTATTGTGTTGTGCAGAGCGGGAGTTGAGGTGCAGCGCCGAGCGGAAACTTTGACTGTTGATGAATGGGGAAGGATTGTCCACGCGCTCACGTAGAAAGCTCTTTCGCGTGGGAAGCAGTCAGTACCACCTGCGGTAGCGGGTGGGTGCGGAGCCAGGTTGCCCGCGCTTTCGTGGACCGAATCGCTTCCCACCTACCCGCTACCGCAGGTGGTACTGACTGTTTTACCGTTCGTGGACTGCAAACTAAGCACGGTGGGAGGGAAAATACGACCAAAGTAAGTCGTCGTGGTGATTTGTTTACTATGAGGTACGTTCTGTTTGCGGCGATCTTGACCCTTGCCCATTCGACGGTGCAAGCACATAAGACAGCACCGTGTGCTGAGGTTCAGCCGCTGTTGACGACGCTCAGTAAAGAGAACCATAACCAAACAGCCCTGTCGAGGTTGTTCGAAATTGGCGACGACTGTATCGGCGAAATCATCTCGACTCTAAACAATTCGAAAGACTTTCGACTCACGATCGCCGCCCAAGAAACGATCCGTTATCTCGGAAACCCGGGCGCTTTGACCGCGCTCGATGCTTGGAACAAAAAGAACACAAAATCCTATCCGGTTTTTGGACCGGTGCCTGTGCCGATCATGGAGTTTGATTATGAAATGATCGAACTGAACTTGCTTGAGCCTAACCAGAGAGACCTGGGATTGATTGTGAGTCCGCACCTCTACGCGTTGGCGATCGACAAACAATCGTCCCGATCAAACGATTTGTTGCAAAAGGTTCTTAAGAAACTCGAAACCGTAGATGAACTATCGGTGACGAAGACCATGGTGGATCGACTCAAGGGCAGTTATCCACTGAAACCATTTAATGAC
>DATJKB010000697.1:0-5032 GCA_035491875.1 Pyrinomonadaceae bacterium
TATTTCATTGGTAATCGGCATTCCGCTGGGTCTGTTGATAGGTAGCGCCATGAGCGGCGTGCTTCTCGGCTGGCTGCAAAGTATGGATCCAAATCAGGCCGAGATGATGCGCCAACAATTTGCAGCGGGTCAAACCGTAGCCGGTGCAATCATTAATGGTTTGATTCTGGCAGTCTGTCTTGTCATTTTTGCGACCATCGGTGGTCTTATTGGCATTCCAATCTTTGAGAAGCGCAAAGGCGGCGCGATGCCGCCACCACCTCCCGCCCCAGGTGGAGGGCCAGGGGGTTACCCCGGCGGAGGACCAGGGAGTTATCCCGGCTGATTCACGAGCAACACAAACGCTTTCTAATTTAGTCTGTCGATCCAGGAGAAAACTTAATGTCTGAACAATGGACTCCCCCAGCGTCTTCCAGTACGCCTACAACCGTTCCAAACTACTTGATTCCGGCGATCATTTCGGTGTTCTGTTGCTGGCCTCTCGCGATTGTCGCCATTATTTTTGCAGCGCAGGTTAACGGCAAGGTTGCCTCCGGCGATATTCAAGGGGCAATGGATGCTTCCAAGAAAGCCAAACTGTTCAGCTACATTTCAATCGGTTTGGGTTTGGGCCTCGGACTCATCTACTTAATTCTGATGTTGCTTGGCGTCGGATTAAGCGCTATCGGCAACACCTAATTCGTGCGGCAATCCATTCGGTTGCGGGGCAGAATCTCAAATCTGCCTCGCGCTCGATTCCCGCTTTGACTACTTGATTTCATTCCTGATTTCGAGGGAGACATTAATAAGATGACTAGATACTGCACTAGATGCGGGGCAATCAACGATGAAGGCGCCCAGTACTGCACGAGCTGCCAGGCGCCGCTAACTTCGGTAAGCGGTGGAGTCGGCGGTTATCAACCAATGCAGGGTGTCAATCCTGGCGCAATGACTGACTGGAAGCAGATGGGCGCAGACAAGAAGATAATTGCCGGCATTCTGGGGATTGTGGCCGGGAGCCTCGGCGTTCACAAGTTTGTTCTCGGTTACACGACCGAAGGGTTGATCCAAATTGTGATTACCGTCATCACTTGCGGAGCCGGCGGCGTAATCGGATTGATAGAGGGAATCATCTACCTCACCAAATCAGACGAAGAGTTCGTCAGAACCTATATTCAGAATAAGAAGGGCTGGTTCTAGCACAGCATCAGGAGCGGGAAGAAAGAAATCATTGGTCAATTATCATTTGACAGTTATCAGTCATCAATTTGGTTTTGGTATTTGAGTTTCGTCTTTGGTCTTGACACCGAAGAGGTAATGATAATTGATAACTGTCAAATGATAATTGACCAATGATTTTTTCTTTCCGCGCCTGTCGTCCCTACCCCATTACGAGTTTCGCCCTCTGACACCTGCATGATAGCTTTACGATCCGATGTCCAATGAATTGGTAACCCGTCGTATGACCGTGGCCGCCATTTGGTTTGCGGCGCTGACTGCTGCTGTTTACGCATTTATTTTTGAGCCTGGCAAGTCAGGTTTCTTTCCTGCTTGCATGTTTCGCGCGCTGACCGGATTCGCTTGTCCCGGTTGTGGTTCCACGCGTGCGCTCCACCAGCTTCTCCATGGCCATGTGGGTAGTGCTTTTGCCCTGAATCCTCTGCTTCTTGTCGCGCTCCCAATCTTGATGTACCTACTTGTACGTCACACAGGCTGGGCGATAAGCGGGACCGAGCCCGTGCGTAACCGACTGCCGGCGTCAGTTATCTACGGCATGTTTTTTCTTCTGCTATCGTTCTGGGTGATTCGTAATACTCCTATTTATCCTTTTGTTTCGTGAAGGTTCTACGTAGACCCTGGTACTTAGATCTTCGATCTTTGTTCGTGGAGGTTGAGATGAGGCGTCTTGTTTATGTATTCATCGGCGTGGCGGTTTTGTTCAGTGCACGAGTAACTCCTAACGCGGTCGCAGAGAAGACAACGACAAAACGACCTGTTCACACTTTTTCGATCGTCGCGCGCGATCCAGCGACCGGCGAACTTGGCGTTGCAGTTCAGTCGCATTGGTTTTCGGTTGGGTCTATTGTCGCGTGGGCCGAAGCCGGTGTTGGCGCTGTCGCGACGCAATCGTTTGTCGATCCGAGTTATGGCAAGAACGGACTCGACCTGATGCGTTCGGGTCGAAGTGCGACGGACACTTTGAAGGAACTCTTAGCGAAAGATGAAGCGCGCGAGGTCAGACAAGTTGCGATGATTGACGCGCAAGGACGCGTCGATGCATTTACCGGCAAGAATGATATTCAAGCAGCAGGTCACATCGTCGGCAACAACTTCTCCGTTCAAGCTAATCTCATGCTGAACGACAAAGTTTGGCCGGCGATGGCCCGTGCATTCGAGAATACAAAAGGAGATCTCGCGGATCGAATGATGGCGGCGCTCGATGCAGCACAACTCGCAGGCGGCGATATTCGTGGTCGGCAGTCCGCCGCTCTGATCGTTGTTACAGGCAAACCGACAGGACAGGCTTGGAAGGATCGAACCTTCGATCTGCGGGTCGACGACAATCCTGAACCGCTAAAAGAACTGCGACGGCTCGTTACACTTCAACGCGCATACAACCACATGAACGCAGGCGACCTCGCCGTGGAGAAGAAAGACAATGAAGGGGCGTTGCGCGAATACAGCGCGGCAGAAAAGTTGGTACCGAATAATGCGGAGATGATCTACTGGCATGCAGTCGCTTTGGTGAACATGGGTCGAGTGGACGAATCGCTGCCGCTGTTTCGCAGAGTGTTTGCGATGGATTCAAACTGGAGAACGCTGACGCCGCGTTTACCAAAGTCGGGTTTGCTGCCGGATGATCCGAAGATCATTACGCAAATAACGCGTGTCCGGTGAAGATGAAAGAAATCATTGGTCAGTTATCATTTGACAGTTATCAGTTATCAATTGCAGCTGGGTGAGATCCTTGAAGATTGCGAGTTGAGAGTTATTAGAAGCAGTTCGTCCCAAATTACAATTGTTAACTGTCAAATAATAACTGACCAATGATTAGTGTTCTGCAAATGTCCTCAACGACAGATAACACCGAACTCAAGGAGCGTGTCCGCCAGTTCTGGCAGGAGCATCCTTGCGGGACGAAGTTTGCAGATGCATTGCCAGGGTCACGTCGTTTTTATGAACTCGTCGAAGAACACCGCTACACGAAAGAGTGGCACATTCCTGCCGCGGCGGGTTTTGCTGCAACGAAAGGATTGCGCGTCCTTGAGATTGGCTGCGGTTTGGGGACTGACGGCGCGCAATTCGCGCAAGCTGGTGCTGACTACACTGGAATCGATCTGACCGACGCGGCGATTGAACTCGCGCAGAAACGATTTGAGCTATTCAAACTACCCGGCACGTTTCAAACTGACGATGCTGAGCGACTAAGTTTTCCAAACGACTCATTCGATCTCGTTTATTCCCACGGAGTGTTACACCACACGCCCGACATCAAAGCGGCCATTGCCGAGATCCATCGAGTGTTGCGTCCTGGCGGACGTGCTGAAGTTATGCTTTATCATCGCAACTCCTATAACTACCGCGTCAACATATCGATGCTGCGCCGCGCTGGCGTGCATTTGCTCAGGTGGAAGGCCGGAGTGAAGCTGGTGCAAATGTTGACGGGCGAACCGGAGGACGCGTTACGGAATCACGCGCGGCAATTGAAGGCCGACTCTTCATACTTGAGTTCTGAACAGTTTTTAAGTCAAAACACTGACGGCGCCGGTAATCCATTGGCTCGCGTCTATTCTCGCGAGGAGGTGCGCGATCTGTTCAAAGACTTCAAACAGGTCGGCGTCAAGACATTCTTTCTGAACAAACGATGGATTCCGATTGTTGGATCAATCCTGCCTCGCTCGATCGAATCGAAACTTGCATCAAGGTGGGGATGGCATTTGTGGGTGTATGCTGAGAAGTAGGATTCTGTGGTTTTCATGTACCTTGCGCACCCACATCGCAGTCAACTACAGAACGGGAGCGAAGCGACCGATTTCACTCAGGAGGCGCTCACTGTATCTTGAAATCGGTCGCTTCGCTCCCGTTCTGTAGTTAAGTATCGTGTGAGGGGTGGTTCGCATATCTCAAGTACAAAGTTCTAATGAACAAAGCAACAGCTGCAACTTCGACAACATTTGTATGACAAACATCCTCGTAACAGGTGGCGCAGGCTTTATCGGATCGCATCTAGTCGATCGTTTGTTAGCAACGAGCGACAACGTCGTAACTGTGGTCGACGACTTCAACGACTTCTATTCGCCTGACATCAAACGCGCCAACGTTGCCGGCCATTCAAATAACGAGCGCTACACACTTGTCGAAGCTGACATTCGTGATCGACAAGCTCTCGACGGAGTATTCGACAAGCAACAGTTTGATTGCATAGTTCACCTGGCCGCACGCGCAGGCGTGCGACCGTCGCTGGCGGAGCCTGAGCTTTACGCTGAGACAAATGTCGACGGAACTTTGAATCTGCTCGAGCTTGCACGCAGCACAGGTGTAAATCAATTCGTCTTCGGTTCATCGTCGTCGGTTTACGGAATCAATGCGAAGGTGCCGTTCAGTGAGGATGATCCGATTCGGCAGCCGATCTCGCCATACGCAGCAACGAAAGCCGCCGGCGAACTGCTCTGCCACACGTATACACATCTTTATGGACTCCGTTGCGTGTGTCTTCGCTTCTTCACCGTTTACGGTGCTCGCCAAAGGCCGGATCTCGCAATCCATAAGTTCGCGAAACTGATGACGGACGGTAAGCCGATTCCTGTTTTTGGCGACGGAAGCACGCGACGAGATTACACGTACATCGACGACATCATTTCCGGTGTGATGGCCGCGATTGTTTATGACGAAAGTAACTACGAGGTCTTCAATCTCGGTGAATCAGAAACGGTTGAACTCCGTGAGTTGATTTCCCTGTTGGAAAGGACGCTCGGCTGCGCGGCAACTATCGATCGTCAACCGCTTCAGCCAGGTGATGTGCCACAGACCTTCGCAGATGTTACAAAAGCCC
>DATJKB010000698.1:0-5155 GCA_035491875.1 Pyrinomonadaceae bacterium
CACAGGTCAAAACGCCGGCAATCAAACTAATTGAGAGCTTCGCGAAACGACGTTGCGCTGACAATTTCATACGCAGGAACATAACTTGGCTCATCTGTACTTGCTCCTGAGGAGCAGCATGTTTATAGACCAGCGCCACTAGAGGGTATCTCGCTCCGTTAGGAGCGACATGTCGGTTGGTTCATTGTGTACATCGCGCTCCGCTGGAGCGCCGCCCGTTAGCACGAATGAGAGCTATGAACATTGTGCTCCTCCGGAGCAAAGACAGGTACTTATCGCTTAAATGCTGCTTCCAAAGTTGGCCAGAGTTTTTCGATCGTCAGATTGCCAGCTGAAAAAATTGCTATCCCTGTCGGCTTTGCTCGTCTTGCAGCTTGGATTGCAAGAGTAAGTTTCTCAGGAGGACAGAATCCCGCAGGCAGATCGCGACGTAACTGGAGCAAGGCGGCTACAAGCTTATCTATCGCCTCAGTTGGAAAGGCTTTTGCGCCATCAGCGATAACCGGAGTGATCAGCATGCCTATCTCCTGTTCCCGCTCCGGTGCAAACTGTGCGAGCCGCGGCCGGAGGGCTTCAAAACTCTTGGTAATAGCGCGCGCTTTCTCAGCCCGACCATTCACGTCGGTTGGTAGTGAGTTTTTGAGGTCACCCACTTGCTCACGGAGTTGCTCGAGCGGTTGCATCTCCTCACGACACAGGTACGTTGATGCAATCCCCGCATAAAGCGGTTTCTCGCCGCGCGTCCACTCAATTTGTCGAGCAGTAGTTTCTGCCAGGTGATCCTCATACGCTTGCATGTCACCAACAAAGAAACTCCGATAAGTCATTGGCATGTAAACATCCACCCAACGAGACCACTCGTGCCACCTTTGACCGATGAAGCGACTACTTTGGATTGGATTCTTGAATATTGCCGCTGAAATGCCGATCTTCGGATTGATTTTTTTGATCCGTTCGTGAGCTTCGCGAACAAAGGTGTCGATCTGATGCGCTCGATAGTCGTAAAAGTAATAGCGCATATCAGGCGGACCGCCTGGGATTGTGAGGCCGTTCAAAATGTAGTCGGCCATTTCTCTCCGATCGCGCTGCTGCCAGTCTGGAGGAAGCATTGTCACATCACTCCAGTTTGCCTCGATGCGCTCCTGGCTGCGCTTCACTCTTATTCGCTCTGGTGTTCCGGTTTCATAACTCAGCATTGCATAGCGCGGAATGTGTTTCAGGCAATAGTCGCAGAAGCAATAACTGTCCGGCGCTACGTCACCGGGATAACGGACGTAATCGTGATGAATACTGTCTACTGCGTAGTTAGTTGCAATCTCTTCAATCATTGGCAGGAGCCACTGATCCGTGTAGCCAGGTCGACGTGCCGGGCACATCCACACGTAACCGTAATGACGTTTTGCCACACCTAGACTTTCCGAAGCGGTCGTGGTTCCGTCTGGATTCAACATGGCCCATTCGGGATGTTCCTTAAAAGCTGCCCCACGTTCACCCTCGGCAAAATCTACGAGCCATGCATCAACCTTGATGCCCTGTGCGTGTGCCTCACGTACCAGATGGTCGAGCACATCAAATGATTCGTAACCTCTGGCAATGGCCTGCGGAAACTTCTTACTTTTCCAATAAATCTCACCGGCCATTCCCTTGACGTCCATGACAATTGTGTCGATGTTTGCGCGTTTGCATTTCGCAACAAACTCGCGCGTAGACTCAGCAGTCTTACCAACATCCGGTGGGTGGGCCCACAGAGCATGTCCTTCTCGCGCTGGTTCACTTGCTCTGGTCTCATGCGCGTTCCTCGCGGTTACTCCCACGACAATCAGCGTCAGACAAACAACCACAATCCCTCTCAAAATCATTCCTTTGCCCACGTCACGTCACCAACCTCTCTTGTTAAGCTCTCCTTAGTAAGATTGTCAGAAGTAGATTGCGCCTCTGCCTCGCCTGGCGACGAGAGTCCGCGAAAAACACCGCGACGCTGCCAACGTCGGATGAAAAGGTAGCCACTGGAAACCATCGCAGCTAGCGCTATGAAGAGCGTCACCCAATGACGTCCAAGGGCGCTAATAACGGCCAAAATTGCAGCAGTGCAGAAAACGACTCCGAGACCGCAGTCGATAAGGTCTGTAACAGTTTCATTGCGGATCTCTCGACGGGTTTCGAGATCGAATTCCTTCGTTACTGGGCCCCAAAAACCGGGTGGCCGACAACGCGCATAAAACGCGCGCAGCGTTTCGATCTTCTCAGGTGCGGTCAGGTAGGTAACAGCGATGATCGTTATGAACCCAAGTCCGAATAGAAGAAGAAAGCCTTGCCAGAACGGGTGTAGCTGTTCGTTTGAGAAACCGAGTGGAAACCACACGATGTAACTCAACGGCAAACCAATGATCAATGCCGCAGCTTCACCGTAGATGTTGAGTCGCCACCAGAAGAACCGGAGCCATGAGAGCGGCAGGATAAAAGCAAATACTACCGAGTTGATAAACAGGAACCAGGCGCGCAGACCTTCAACAAAGTAGTAAGCGACGAAAAGAGAAAGCGAAAAGATGACAACCGATCCAATCCGTCCCACCCAAACGTAATGACGCTCGCTTTCAGACGGTCTGATAAATGGCTTATAGAGATCGTTTACCACGTATGACGCACCCCAATTCATAAGAGTGCTAATCGTCGACATATAAGCCGCAAAGATCCCGGCGACCAACAGGCCCAACAATCCCACTGGCGCATAGCTCCGAACCATACGCGCCCAAATCTCTCCGGGCTCGGCGACGCTTCCTGGAGCATAGAGGGCGGCGGCAATTAGTCCTAAGAAAAGAAATGGTACGACTCTGACGATCAACGTTAGGATCGCGTTGAAGAGTTGGCCCACCTGCGCGTGGAACTCGTTGCGTGCGGCCATGAAGCGTTGGGCTGTAAACCCTTCGCCACCAGTAGGTGAGGCTGCGAAGAAGAGTCCCTGCACCACGAAAGCCATAATCGTCAGTCCGCCTAACCCTTCAGCTGGAGGAATTACACGAAAGAATGATTCTGTTCCGGCAATGCCACGAGTCGCTTCAATGGTTTGATAGACGTGCTCCATCCCACCTGCCCCGACGAGCACAATCGGTACAAGAATGATGTTTCCGATTAGAAAAATCCCGAATTGGTATGCATCCGTGTAGGCAACACCTGAAAGACCTGACGCGACTGTGTAAGCCGCAGTTACGAACGCTGAAAACAAGATTAGACTGATCGGTTCCCAACCAAGGATTGGCCCCAACGCAGCGCCGAGCCAACCTGAGACATAACCCATCAAAACCACGATGAACCCAAAGCTCATGAACACGGAATAGATTCCGCGATATGCGTGAGCAAATTTTCCGCTATACCTGACGTTAAGCAGTTCGGCAGAGGTAACTGTGCCGAGGCGGCGCCAGTACTTAGACCAAAGGACAGCGCCGAGGGGCATCCAGATGACATAAGGAATCCACCAAACTCCGTTACCAAGCAAACCACCTTGATAAGTAAGCATGGTGACTGCGGGTGCCAACCCCGCATCCGTGTACGTTGCCACGGCCGAAAGCGCGATTACCCACCAGGGCAAGTCACGTCCCGACACAAAGTAGTCGGCCATACTTCGACTGGCACGCCGCATAAAATAGAGGCCTACGACGAGCATGAAGAGAAAATAAAGTCCGACTACGACCCAATCGAGTTGTCTCAAGAGACGTACCTCACCGTGTTTCTCAGCGATCCAATATGCTCGATCTCACAAACGAGTTCGTCCTTATCGTGTAAAGAGGAATCACCCGCGATGCCGGCGCCAACAGGAGTTCCGGTAGAGATGATGTCTCCGGGTTCCAATGTCATGATCGAAGATATGTAGGCCACCTGCTCCGGGATTTTGAAAATCATGTCGCACGTATTTCCCTGCTGCCGGATTTGACCGTTAACCGTGAGCTTTATCTCCAGATCGTGTGGATCAGGGATCTCGTCGGCAGTGACTATCCAGGGACCGCAAGGCGCAAAACTGTCGAACCATTTACCAGCTAGCCAATCGAGAAAGCCGTCCATCTCACGTTTGGTCCTGTTTTCAATCCGTGAGTTGAGACGTCGTTCGGAAACATCGTTGAGTATTGTGTAGCCAAATATGTATTCGTAAGCGCGGGCGGGGTCGATATGCTTTCCTCGCTTGCCAATTACCACCGCCAACTCTGTTTCCCATCCCACCATCACGTTCGGTTTGTCAAAGAGAATTGGATCGCCATCACCGGTGATGCAGGTGGCTGGTTTTAAGAAAAGCTGCTGAGTGAACACCTCGGTCTGCGCAGGAGCGATATAGCCGCTCTCTGTGATGTGCGCTCGATAGTTACCAGCCAGGCAAATGATTTTTCCAGGACGTTTGATTGGAGGCTCAAGTTTTACGTCGGCAAGCTGTCGCGGCTGACTCATCAATTGACTTAGTGCCGTTCGGTGTCGTGAGAAATCGGTGATCAATGTCAGCATATCGGGAACCGTGTCGAACTCGACCACTCCTCCATCAATCACGAGACCAAGTCGCGTTTCACCACGCTTGGTGTCCCTTAGTTTGAATGAGGCTATCTTCATATCGAATTAGGTGGCGACACGAACCTCAGAACGTTCGGGACCAACGGAGTTCGTAGTAGTCAACTTCTCAGCGGCTACACGTCGCATGAACCGACTGTGCAATTGACGGAGTCCAATCGCGACGACAAACAACACGAGGCCGGCGCCAATGTTCACCATTCTTCCAACAAGATCTGTCTGTACCAGGCTGGCGACAAGCAACATCAAACCAGTCCCCGCAGTAACCCAGGCAATGATGTAGAAGGGAGAAAAGACTTCGCCGGTTACTTTTGCATGAGTAGTTTCGGGATCGACTGGAGTGGAGAGTCGCGTAAAGAATTCATCGATGCGAATTCGTTCATCATCAGGCACTCTCTGGAGCAGGGTCGTAAGTGTCATTGCAAGAATCGTCAGTCCAAAGTTTGTCAATATGCTGATGGCCTCGTAGTCATAGCGCAGCCAATTCGGATCAATGGCCGGATTCGCTGACAGAACAAACACTTTGTAGAGATAGAGAGTGAGTCCAGCGGCAAAACCGGTGGCGATTCCGGCAGCTGCGCCGCGCCACGTAACGCGCCGTATCAAG
>DATJKB010000699.1:0-10122 GCA_035491875.1 Pyrinomonadaceae bacterium
CAGGATGCCGATCAGTGCGGCGTATGATTCGAGCGTGCCGAGATCGCGTCGAAGGCGACTGACGGGTCCAGCGGTTTGGAGATCATTTCCCATAGGTACTAGATAAACTCAACTCAGAACGGGAGCGCAGCGACCGATTTCAACTGACAGCACACTCAACGTACCTTGAAACGGTTCACGATGAAGTAGTCGAGAAGATCGTCACTCAACTCAGAACGGGAGCGAAGCGACCGATTTCAACTCACAGCTAGGTCAACGCAACTTGAAATCGGTCGCTTCGCTCCCGTTCTGAGTTGAGTGTTTGGTTAGTTGGAATCGGTCGCTCCCGTTCCGGTTACCTGTTCATCAACGAATTAGACGGCAGCTTTGGATCAAGCACCTTGTCAGCACTCTCTCCACCGGCAACCGGCAACGAAGACGAATCGATCAATCCTAGTTGCGCGAGCACAGATGCCTGGTCCCAATAGATATGCTCATGGGCCAACTTCCCGTCGCGAAAGTGAACAATCACCACCAGCGCAACCTTTACGTGTTTACCGGTCGGCTCAACGCCCGGCAACATCCAGTCCATCTTGATCGTGTGCGTGAACTCAAAAACCATTTCATCAACTACACGATCCACACCGATGGTTCGCGATACCGGCGTCATGTTTGTATCGGGCGGCATCTGCGGAATGAAACGCTTTGAATAAAACTCGCGCAGCTCGTCGTGGCCCACACCACCCGTCATAACGGGAACGTGATTGACATAAGCGTCCGCAACCATCGTCTCCAAAGTGTCTTCCGTGTCGCGCGTAGCGAACTCGTATTTCACATGATCGTCCCACTTTGCCGAGAGGGATTGTTGTGCTGTCCCCAAACCGGAACCGGCGAGATGCGTTACTAACAATTCCAAGCTGCGCAGATTTGCCAGCTCTGCGTCGGCCTGGTGGTAATGCTCGCCTCCGGGCCTCCCGAAAGCGTGTTCGCGTTCGGGATAATGAAGAAGGGTCACGAGTGGATTATTACCGAGTGTCTGAACGATCGCTTTCTGCGCGTCAGGAGGGCAGAACTGATCTTTCCCGGCGATGTGTAGCATCAACGGCGAGGTGAGATTCTTCGCCTCGTCCAACGACTTTTCAATACTCACGCCGTAATAACCGACAGCCACGTCGGGCTTGAACCTGACCGATAACAGGTAAGCAAGATTGCCACCCAGGCAAAACCCGACTGCGCCAACACGACCATTGCAACCGTTGTAGCTGCGCAGGAATTTCAGCGCCGCCGCTGTATCTTCAACAGCTTTTGCCTCGTCGAGTCCGTTGTAAAGCGCGAAGGCTTTTTCGCGATCAGCCTCGGAGAGTTGCACTCCTGGTTCTTGTCGCCAGAAGAGATCCGGGGCTAGCGCTACAAATCCATGGGCCGCATACCAATCGGCAACTGAGCGAATGTATTTGTTGACACCGAATATTTCCTGAATAACGACGATGCCTGGTCCATAGCCGCTTGCAGGTTGGGCCAGATAGCCTTCGAATTCGTCGTCGTCGAAAGATTTGATCTTGATCATGACGGGGGATGTTAATTGGGAAGGCCCGATTTGGTAAAGAAAATCATTGGTCATATATCATTTGCCATTTCTAATTTGTCATAAAGGTAAGAGCCAAGAGGTAAGGGCTCGTTACTCTCGGCGCTTGGCTCTTCGCGCTTGCCTCAATGACAACTGATAACTGTCAAATGACAATTGACCAATGATTTCATTTTTCTTTGAGCCAAGCGCGTCCCGCAGTACACACGCGAAGAAAGTTGCACATGCGACAGTGCGGAGCCGGTACAACGGGAAACTGCGCCGGTTCTGAAGAGGAGAGTATCTGCAGCATCGCTTCGTCGATCACCTGTTCACAGGCTGCCGGCTCCAACAACTCGTCGCCCAGCTGAAACTCTACATTCGGTTCAAGGAAATGAAGCGTAACGCGAACACGGGCATTTGCGAGCGATGGCAGTAACTCACGAACAGCCAACGCATACGATTGCATCTGTAGCTGATAATCATGCGCCGCTTTAACAAGCGCCGTCAGTGTCGCATCTTCCGCCGCCGCGACGACTGCCTGCGCCGCCACGCTACTTTCAAAGTCAAACGCAAACTGCGCAGCCCCCGGCACCTCCATTGCCACCACCACTGCCGCCGAAGGCCCAACTGATTCTGCCGGTGGGGCACTCATCTTTTCCACTGAGCGCAACACACTTCGTTCACTGATCGAAATCCGATTGGTTTTGAAATCGATGATCTCCACTTCCCATGTGCCATCGTTGTTCCGGGTGATCAAAAGCTTGTCAATTGCGCCGCTCAAAATACCGGTTGGCCGTCGTAAACGAAAACTCAATTCACTCCAAAGTCCAGCGCCATCAACTGGCTTTGACAACCCATGATCCGTCGCGTCACTGCGAGCAGCTTCAACTCGCCGAAAGACATCGCTGTCGAGATAGTTTTGCGCCAGTGGCAAAAGATCTTTCACAGCTGCTTCCGGATCGATCTCAATAAGCCTGTCAGCAAACTCGGCCTGCCTCAAACGCACTACTTCAGCGAAACTGCCTCGCAGACATTCCTCTACCCTCTGGTCCGAACTGTATCGTTCACAGAACCTGTGGATAACTGCGCCCTTCAATGTCGCCGTGAGATTCGCCGGTGGTTCAGGCGCCTCCGCATTGTTCCAAACAGACATTTCGTCGCTTGATGGCAGACGCAAAACTCGATCGAAGTAATACTGACGGGGACAACGTTGATAATTAATTAATTGGGTGACGCTGAAACGGTGAACTGCGTGTTCAGTGTCCTGCGGTACCGGGCGGAGCAGTGGAAACGCCTCGCTCAGCGACTCACCACTCGCGCGCGCGTCCTCGATGCTCGATTCAATTGGCGTTGTTTGAACGGCTGGCTCGCCGGTAGAGACGGTCAACTGAAAGCTTACCTCGTCAGCAAGGTTAACGATGTCGCTGCGCGATCGATCTTGCAACTCCAGCTTTTGCCAGATCAACTTCAACCACGAGTCACTCTTCCCGCCGCTAAGATTTGCGAGTTCGTCAGTTGCTCCAGACAGTATCAAACGATCCTCAGCTCGTGTGGCTGCGACGTACAACAGACGCATACTCTCAAACTGTTCTCGCAACGCATGACGCGCTTCGAACTTGCTGAATGTGCAGCCGGCGACTTGTCTGCCCCGGCCGTCAGGAACTTTCAATGTCAAACCGCGATGGCGATCGAGGAGTACCCAGGCGTTTTCGTTGTTAAGACGGGACGGCCGGTGCAGCTCTGGAATGATCACGACGGGAAACTCCAGTCCCTTCGCCTGATGAATCGTCATCAACCGAACGGCATTCGCGGCTTCGTCGATCTGACCTTCGCTCTCGCGGCTCCCGATTGCTTCAAACTCCTCCACGTAACGAACAAAATCGCGAATAAGGTGATGACCGGAGCGTTCGAACCGGGCTGCGAGAGTGAACAAGCGCTGCACATTTGCGAGCCGCTGTGCGCCGTCGAAGTTAGCCGCGATCACAGCCGCGTACTCCGATTCATCAACCGCAAAGCGCAGGAGATCATCGATCGAGTAGTGATGACGACGCGCAATCAAACGACCGATCAAATGTGCTGCCCGGTCCAGAAGCCGGTGCTCTTCATCGCCGATGAAAGCAATCTCATGATGTTTTTGGAGCGCGAAAAACAGTGGCCGGTTGGCAGAAAGCGCCCGCAAAGGATCCTCGCTTTCCGCGTCTTCAAGTCGTGGCGCGCAGCGCAACGCCAGCAAGGCATTGTCAGAAATGCCACACAGCGGAGACCGTAACACCGCTGCGAGCGCGAGCTCATCAGTTTTGTTATCGAGAAATCGCAGCAGCTGAACGAGATCGGTGATTTCTTCGCGTTCGTAGAAGCCCCGGCCGAGAATTGTTTGGTAAGGAATGTTCGCGCGCCTGAACGCTGTTTCATAGACCGACACGAAGGTCATCGCGCGAAACAATAGAGCGATGTCGCTGTACAGCAGACCTTCATTTGTTTGCATGAGCGACTTAATTCGGTTGACAAGTTGTTGTGCGTCGCGTTCGCGTGATTCCTGTTCGCGTAGGTCTTTCTCGCCGGGTGTTTTCGTTGCCACCATCAACTCGACAAGCGGACCAGTGTCTTGAGTTTCTCGCTTTGGCTGACTGCTTTCGTGATCCACGTAGCCGAGTTCGCCGAGGGATTTAAGAAGGTCGGGCGCCACGTCTTCGGGAACCTGGAAGACACGCGCGAAGAGATAATTGAAGAAGTTAATTAGCGTAGGCTGGCTGCGAAAGTTTAATTGCAACGACTTTTGTTCGCCGCCGGCTTTCTCCAGCTCGTCAGTCATTTCGCGAAAGACGTCAACGTCAGCTCCGCGAAATCCATAGATCGATTGCTTACGATCCCCAACGATAAAAAGATTCGCGCGCGATCTCCCTGTCGCGAGAACGAGTCGCTCGAGTAACCTGCGCTGCATGCCGTTCGTATCTTGAAACTCGTCGACCAGGAAAAACTTGTAACGCTCAGCCGCTCGCGTTAACACTTCCGGAATCTCCAGAAGTTCGAGAGTGCGAGATTCCAAATCATCGAAATCCAGGGCAGCGAGTTTTTGTTTTTCCTCGTTGAGTCGATCATGAATGCGCCGGAGGAGATTAGTCATTTCAAGAGCGTAGCGACTGGCAAACATGTCGAAACAGACTTGAGGGACTTTTCCGATGAGATCCGTGCCCCATACGAGATCGTCAAGCCGTCGCACGTGATCCTTCAAAGCTCCACGTGCGTCCAGTCGATAAGTTCGAAACGCCTCGACCCGATTGCAGTAATCCGCGAGTGCTTCTGCTTCTGGAATTGTTTGAATAAACGACCGGAAACTTGGCCAGTTTGTAATGGCCGCAGCATGCTTTTCATGGGCCTTGGGTGTTGTGATTCGAAGAGCCCGAAACTCAGCCATAGCGGAGTCGAGTTCAATCAAGACTTTCGAATGCTCCGTCTCGTTTACGTGGCTGGCGGCCGTCGTCTCAGACAGTTGGTCGAAGGAGAGTCCCTGGCCGCGAACGTCGCGATAAAGTTGCGCAAGCGCGTTGGCGAGTTTGCCGCGGCCAACGCCAAGCGTCAGACGCGACACTTCTTCATGGCCTGCACTAATGAACTCAGAAAGAACCTCTTCAACAACGGACTCAAGCAACATTGCCGCGCGGTGTTCGTCCAACAAAAGAAACTGCGGATCGATCCGCACTTCAACAGGGAACTCGCGTAACAATCGCGCACAAAAGCCATGAATGGTTGTGATGATGGCGCCGTCGAGCGTGCGCTTGTAGTTGAGCCACTGTTTACGCTCGTCACCCTTCGTCGACGCAAGAATCTGATCAAGTTCTTGGCGGAGTCGTTCGCGCATCTCGTTGGCGGCGCGATTTGTGAAGGTGATGGCGACTACTTGATCGATTGAAAGTTTCTGCGTGCGGAGAATGTGAAGATACCGTTCAACTAGAACGGTTGTCTTACCAGATCCCGGTCCGGCAGTTACGGAGATATGTCTGCTAATTTCGTAAGCCGCAGCTGCTTGTTCTGGTTGTAGTTGGCGTTTCTCGCGCATTACGGTGACGATCGAAGAAGTTGGAAGAACCGAATCAGTGGTCAGTTATCATTTGACAGTTATCAGTTGTCATTCCCACCAACTTGAAGTTGATGGTGTCAGGCTAAATGAGAATTGATAACTGTCAAATGATAACTGACCACTGATTCGGTTTTTTGACTACTCCGTGAGTCTGATCTTCTTACGCTGAATCCGATATCGCTCGTAACGACAAACGGCCCGGTAATCACAAAAGCGACAAGTCTTCTTTCCTTCCGCTGGATTAACCGGGAAAGTGCCACCGCGCATGCCGTCAACAAACTCCCACAACCGCGCGATAGCCTCGTCTCTAATCTGTTGCCATTCCTCATCACTCAGCAACGAACCAACACTGTGACCCAACTGCGTGTACCCTTGATCACTTTTGCGGTGAAGACCTTTATTCCGACGATCGTTTGCACCGCGAATGACGTAGTAGCCGCCTCCGGCAACGCGCGACTCGGGTAGCAACAATTTTTCCAACGCCTCGAGATAGATCGGTATCTGCAGGCTGCGACCTGAGCGAATGTCTTCCTTCGTGTTGCCGGTCGATAGTTTGTAATCGTAGGCGATGAGTGTGTCGTCTTCCGCGAGATCGACGCGATCGATTTGTCCGCTGATCTTGATCGACTCTTCACCGACAAATGTGCCGCGTTTTAATTCCAAAGGCTGCGGTGTTGACGCGGGATCCTTCGCCGATGAACGGGTGTTGCCGAAGGCAATTTCAAATAGCGCCGGCAACACATTGAGCGCGCTCGCCCGTTCCTGAACTTCCATTTCGTAGAGCAGGATCTGGTCGAGCAGGATCTTGCGAATCTCTCGATCGATCTGCCAAATTTGCCGGTTCAGGGGCGGCACCACTCGCTCATGTTCATCAAAGACACCGTCAGCGATATTGCGCAGTTCCTCTTGTAGTTTTTCCCGATCGATCGCATTCAGCGGTTCGCGACGATGACCCTCGAAGAATCTTCTAAGAATGTCGTGAAGCAACTTGCCTGCGTCGATTGCTTGCAGATCGAGCGCAGCTTCGCCGCGCGGCTCGAGTCGGAGGAGCCGCTGTGCAAAGAAGCGATAGCCACAGTTCCCGTAGACACTGAGGCCGCTGGCGCTGTGCACGAATGCGTCGCCAAACTTTAGTCTAACCAGGCGCAGCAGATCCGGATCGGTAATCTGACCATCGTATGGCCCAAATCCACGATCGGCTCTTTCTCTTTCGATCTCGATGCGATGAAGCGCGGCCTCTGTCAATAAACCATCGTTGCGCGCGAGAGTGAGTAGCTTCTTAACTCGTGGCTCCGGCAGGAGGGCTGCTCTGTCAACGGAATACCGGTGGCGTTCCTGTTGGCGGACCAGTGCTATTCGAAGTTCGTTTGCGCTCGATATCTCAGCAACCTTCTTGCCGTCGTAGTCGCGGCGAATCGTCTCCGCGATTATCTTGAACGGCGCAATCGCTCGCCTGAGTTCATCGATGTAATACGAGGCAACTGTTTCGGCATCATCTTCCAGCAACAATGGCCGGGTGAGATAGAGTCGCTCCGAAGCACGACAGGCGACCTGATAAAAGTAGTGTTCTTCCTTTAGTAATGTGGCAGGAGAAATATCTTCAAGGGTCAGTCCATAGCGTTTAAGGCGATCGCGTTCTTCGTGTGGATAGATCCAGTCGCGTGAGGCGCGCAAAGGGAAGCCGCCTTCAACCAGGCCCGCAACAAAGATCGCGCGAAACTTAAGACCCCGGATATCAGTCGCTTCGAGCACGCGCAATCCCGCGCGATCGGCGGCGCCAAAGATCTGGGTTTGGGATGATAACGCGCGACGAACTTCGGCAATGAAGGTCCCGAGTTGAGTGATGTGCTCGACATCTTTTCGAGCATCGCCAATAGTCAGGTCAATACTCTTAATGGAAGCGACAAACGCTCGACGCAGGCATTCAAGACCGTTGAAGTTGAGCATCACTTGCGGCAACTCCTGATCGTTCGCTGTTTGTCTAACAGGTCTCGCGATCTGTTCTCTAAACTGCAAACTCTCAAGCAACCGCATCAACTCGACGCGCAGCGACGCGGGACTCGCTTGCTGCGGCACAGCTTGAACCAATTCTGCAAACCGGCGAATGACCAGTGACGTCCACGCCAGGGCCGCCGGATGAATGTCCTTCGATGGCCGGCGTTTCTTCTCCAAGCTTTTATCGTCAAGCGTGGCTGTCTCCGCATTCTCAACTTGATCAGCGATGTCTGCATCGCGATCGACAGCGCCGGAATCGATGTTAAGGATCTCCTTTGTGGCTTCAGCATGCGGCAGCTCACGGATTAACTGGGCTGCACGGTCCAACCATTTCGAGACAGGAAGTTCGCCACCAACGTATGCGAAGGCATTCTCAAGTGCGTCGGCATCCCAAAAACCAATCCGATGCCGGCGTTTTAATCGCGGGGTGTCGTCTTTGTTCGCGGTCTGATCTTCGTAGAGAAGGTGCAGATAGGTTGAATCAAACTGCGCTGATAGTGTGTCGAGATCAGGTTCCCCAAGCTGGAAGTACTCTGACTTGATTAGATCGGCAAGCGGACTGATACGGAGTGGGACTGAATCGCCGCTCGATATTTCTTCAAGAATCGCGAGGAGTTTTAGCACAGCGCGAATCGCCGGCACGTCGTTCGTGTCAACGCGTGGTTCGAGATTGCACGGCACTGACTCTTCGCGCGTCACGCGCGAAATCGTGGCGGCATATGAAGCGCGTTGCCGCACGACCAAAGCGATGTCGGCCAGTTTGTAGTTCTCAGACAGCACGAGGCGTTTTATTTCGCGCGCGATGGCACGAATCTCCGTATCGCGGTCGCCACACTCCAGGTAACGGATGTTTGTTTGTTCAGCTGCCGCGGAATCGTCAGCGACAGCAAGGTTGGTATTGAACAGATTGGATCGCAGCATCGAAAGCACGCCGCTTGTGGGAACCTGATCCGAAGTTCGTTTGGTTTCGAACGACGTAATCGATCCGAGCTGCTGAATGGTTTCCTGGAACGGCAGAAAGATCTCCGGATTCCGCTCATCGTAATCAAGATTCACAAGTGTTTCGGGGATCGCGGGAATTAAGTTCCGGAGAATCTCACCCTGCACTGGAGTGAAATCGAAGAAGCCGTCGAGAATTAGCAACTTGACGTTTGCGAGCCAGGGTAGTTGCGCCTGCCCACGCAGTACGTGCAACGCGCGAAGTTGATCGGCGTCGTCTTCGGTAAGCTGGTTCACCTCGAGCAGCCCGGCGTACGTGGAATAGATAAGAGCGATCTCGCTGTCGTAATCGATTTGCGATTTGCCGGAGGTCGACTCTGACGACAGATCCTGTCTTCGTTCTTCAACGATACGCGTGAGTTCATCTGGTAGCTTACCCGCGCGCTGTATTTCACCAATCAGCGTCGAGACCGTATTAACGCAGCCATCACGAGTAGCAAGTGGAGCCAGTGCCTTCAGTTGCCGGCTTGCCTGGAGCTGGGCGAGGACCTGCGACACGAGGCTCCTTTTTAACGGCAATTCATCGCGGTCAATCGGGATGCGTGGTGGAAGCCGTTGACCCTCTGCATCGAGTGCCGTCGTGAGAATGCGTCTTACAAATCCACGAAAGAGATAGACGGGAAGTTCGCCCCAAAGGCCGCGGTTCGTTTGCCCGTCGAGTATTCGTTGGGTCACTAACTCGAGCAGTGGACGTGACGCGGCCAGGTACAGAAACTCGTCGCTCCGGTTACTAGCGACTAGTTGCGAGCAACGTTCGATCAGGCGGGCACGGTTGTGGCCCAAAACAGGACCCAACCAGATTTGATTTATAGTACTACTCACGGAAAAGAAAGATTTCGGATTTCGGAATGCGGATTTCGGATTTCGTGCGCCAGTAAAGCGCGGTACTTCAATAACACGAAATCCGAAATCCGCATTCCGAAATCCGAAATCGTATTTCTAGCTTTCGGCGCTGACTCCTTGCGATTTCAGTAGCGGCATTTCTTCTACGCCATTTTCTTCAGTGTCAGCAGCAACGAGGTCGGGGAAGAGACCGCCTTCGTCGAGATTCAACGGGAGAGCTGTCTTATCAATCGGTTCAAGTGTCTCGACTTCTTCACCAGCAATTGCGCCCCGCTCCTTAAACTTTCGGGCTGTGACCAGCACGCGCGCTTCAAGCGAGCGAACACCTTTGTTGTAAGAATCGAGCGCGCGATCGAGACTTCTCCCGATATCGTCAAAGTGATTAGTGAACACTCGAAGCCGATCGTATAAAGTCTTCGCGAGGTTGCTTACTTCTTCCGCGTTAGTAGCCATCTGCTCTTGTCGCCAGCCGTACGAAACCGCTTTCAGCAACGCGATCAGAGTCGTCGGAGTCGCTATCAGCACCTTCTCAGTTACGCCGTCTTCGATCAACTTTGGATCCTGCTCGAGTGCAGCGCTGTAAAAGGTTTCGCCCGGAAGAAACAGCAGCACAAACTCTGGTGTCGGTTGGACCGACTCCCAATATGACTTCCGACTCAAC
>DATJKB010000700.1:0-4276 GCA_035491875.1 Pyrinomonadaceae bacterium
ATGTCAAAAGTCATCGCAGTTATAGGCGCCCAGTGGGGCGATGAAGGCAAAGGCAAGATCGTCGATCTGCTCGCCGAGAAATTTGAGATCGTTGTTCGCTATCAGGGCGGCCACAATGCCGGACACTCGGTTCAGGTTGGCGAGCAATCGTTCGTACTTCACCTGTTGCCATCGGGTATCGTTCATCGTGGTAAGACGTGTGTGCTCGGCAACGGCATGGTGATCGATCCGAAAGCCTTTTTCGTCGAAGCCGATCGACTAACCGAGCAAGGCATTGAAGTTTCACCCGAACGCGTGAAAATCAGTTCACGTGCGCACTTGATTCTTCCCTATCACCGCGCGCTGGACCACACAAGTGAAGAGCGCCTGGGCAATGAAAAGATTGGTACAACCCTGCGGGGCATCGGTGCGGCCTACGAAGACAAAGCGGGTCGACGTGGCATCCGGACTGCCGACGCGCTCGTGCCTGATGTTCTGAGGTCGCGCATCGATCGCAATCTCGAAGATGCGAACCGAATTATCGAAGCTTACGGCGGTGAGCGACTCAGCGCGGATGAGATCTTTCAAGAGATGTCTGTGCTGACGGAGCGTCTCGCACCGTTCATTGCCGACACAACACATTTTTTGAACATCGCTGCAAGCGAGGGTCGCTCGATCCTCCTCGAAGGCGCACAAGCGACACTGCTGGATGTTGATCATGGCACGTATCCATTCGTGACTTCTTCCAACACTGTCGCTGGCGGGGCGATCATCGGCACAGGACTGGCGCCAAATCGATTAACCGGCGTGCTCGGCATTGTTCGGACCTACACAACGCGTGTCGGTGAAGGCCCCTTCCCTACCGAGATGTTGGAAGGCGAGGCAGAACTGGGCCAGATGATTCGCGAACGCGGACGCGAGTATGGAGCGTCCACCGGGCGTCCCAGGCGTTGCGGTTGGTTCGATGCGTTTGCAACACGTTATGCCGCGGAAATCAATGGCTTCACTTCAGTGGCTCTCACAAAACTCGACGTGCTCGACACCCTCGATGAGATCAAAGTGTGCACGGGTTACAAATTGGACGGCAAAGTGTGCGAATCACTGCCGGCCGTCTCTCAGGATCTACGAAAGGCCCAACCGATTTATGCGAAGCTTCCTGGCTGGCATAAGTCAACGTTGGGAATGACGAAGATGAGTGAACTGCCCACCGAAGCAAAAGCCTACGTGAACTTCCTCTCAGAACAGATTGGCGTTGAGATTGGACTGGTCTCTACTGGACCTGAGCGCACTCAAACCATCATTGTGCACGACTCAGCATTGGGCGGGTGGCTGCGCGATTGAGGTAAAGAGCAAAGGGCTAAGAGCAAAGGGCTAAGAGAGCAAAGGGCTCTTACCTCTTAGCTCTTACCTCTTAGCTCTTACCTCTTACCACTCGCCTCTGCGTTCGTCTGCGTGTATCTGCGGCCAAATTCTTAACTGTACCGAATCAAGATGTAACGCAGGCATTCCTCCGCGGAAGTCCTATTCAAACCAAAATAGGGAGACGTCCGCCCCAAAATAGGGAAGAATACCGATTTTCCGGTTACATCAAACCTCTATATTCCTCAACGTCTGGAAACGGCAGAAGATCTCGAGTGCCGTAATCTTTAGCGTTGGTCCATTCAACGCTCACCCCGCGAGGTATCTAGAATGAACAACCAAAACCTTCTCGGATTTTCCCTCCGTCTCGTGATTGTTCTTTCGTTATTTTGTCACGCGGCAATAGCACAAACCCAAACATCTACGCACTCCTCAACAGAAGATACACGCATTTCGAGACTCATTGGTCTGGCTAAAGTTTGGGGTGCGGTGAAATACTTTCACCCGTTCCTCGCCTACCGAGACATCGATTGGGACAAGGCGTTGATCGATGCGATTCCGAAAGTAAGCGCAGCCAAAACACCGCAGGAATATCAAACGGCGATAAACCAAATGCTCAGTGCGCTGGGCGACACAAGCACCCACGCCAACCTGGAAATGCAAACCAAAACGCGCTCCAGCTCGGAACCGCTTAACGCGGCCGCGAATCCTGTGCGAATGGAAAACCAACTGCTGGTAATCAATGCCGCGCAAGTTTCTAAGGCTCTTGTGCAAAATTACAGCGCGATTAGTGGGCTGATGGGAAATATGCGAACAGCGTTAGCAAATGCTAATGGTGTCGTAATCGATGCGCGGATGTCGGGCAACGAAGATGAGCTAGAGCTATTTGATGTTTTCCTGCGTCGGGCGGTAGCAGCGATGCTCGATGTTTCAATCGGACTTGGCGCGACGCGTTACCGTATGCACAACGGTTATGCTACGCAGGCTCCAGGAGGATCCGATCTGTATTCTTCAGCGTTCCTCACGTCACCTTCGCAAACTATTACCGGCCGAGGAAAAACGAAGACTCCCATAGTCTTTATCATCAACGAGAACTCGGCGTTCACAGACATCATGAGCGGAATGCAGGCGGCAAATCGCGCCGTTGTTATTCAGGAGGGAGACGTATCGCCTGAACCGAAAGGCGGCGCCTTCACCATACAACTTCCGGACAATGTCAAAGTGCTCATGCGCACTGCAGAACAAATTAACGCCGATGGATCGATCGATTTTCAGGCTGATATTGTCATGCCGAAACAACCAACAGACGATGCTGCATTGAAAGAAGCAATGCGAGTCGTGCAGGAGAACAAGATAGATCATAAACCTCGTCGGACCAGTCAGACGTTCACCTCGGAAATCAACCCGACAGACAAACCCTATCCCGAGATGGAATTCCCTAGCGTGGAATATCGAATGCTCGCGTTGTTCCGATTCTGGAACGTTGTTAACTATTTCTATCCTTACAAGAACCTGATCGGCGACTCATGGGAAACTGTGCTGCCCCGCTACATACCGAGGTTCGAAGCAAACAAAGATGTTGTGGAGTATCAACTGACGGTCCAGGAGCTCGTTACGGAAATGCATGACTCGCACGGCGGTGTGCGAAACGCTAATGCTGCACACGAGAAGCTTGGTATGTTTCAGCCGGCTGTGGTCACTGGGTACGTAGAAAATCAATCAGTGGTCACGAGGGTTTTGGATAACAACCTACCAGTCAAAGTTGGTGACGTCGTTTTGGCTGTTGACGATCAACCTGTCGAAAAAAGACGAGAATTCCTGGCACGTTACTTTGGGGCATCAACGCCGCAGTGGTTGATGCTAGGCGTACATTCCACTTTGCTCACTGGTACTAAAGATAGCCTTGCGAAAGTGAGACTGAGGGCGCCCGGAGGTGAAACGCGAGAGGTCACGCTCCCGCGTAAGATCTCGATCGAAGACCCAAAAGTATGGGCCATATTCGACCGCAGGTCGCCGATGGTCCAGGTACTGCCGAGCGGTTACGGATACGTGGATCTAGCTCGTCTGCAGGTTAGCGATGTCGATAAGATGTTCGACACCATCAAAAACAGTCCGGCGGTAATCTTCGACATGCGCGGGTACCCGAAAGGTACTGCCCAGTCTATTGCCCCGCGCTTAACCGAAAAGAAAGGCTTCGTCGGTGCACTCTTTTCACGCCCACTGTTAGAGGCGACGCGTCTGAATGTCAGTTACTTCGCCGACGGAGCGCACTATTCTTTCGCTCAAAAAGAGCGGGAAGCAAAGGGTGACATTTACAAAGGCAAGGTCGTGGTGCTGATTAACGAAGAAGCAATCAGTCAAGCTGAGCACTTGTGCCTGTTTTTTGAAGCAGCCACCGATGTGACTTTCATTGGGACTCCAACGGCGGGTGCAGATGGCGATGTGACGTTGATGGTTCTACCGGGAAACTTGATCCTGGGGATGACCGGACACGACGTACGGCACGCTGACGGCCGGCAGTTACAAAGAGTAGGAATTCAACCAACCTTACGAGTCGCACCAACCATTCGCGGACTAACAGATGGACGCGACGAAGTTCTCGACGCCGCAATCAAGTACCTTCAGCAAACGGTTAAGAAGTAAGAACGAGTTCTAAGCGCAGGTCACTTTCGCTCAACTCTCAGCGCAACCTCGGCGTTCTCTGCGTCTCTTGCGGTTACTTAGCTTGAAATGACAACCGCCAGAGACGCAGAGAACGCCGAGGTTGCGCTGAGAGTTGAGAGTGAATCAGCGCCGTACAAACAGTGCATTTTGCAGTTCCGTCAGCATTCGCTACAATGCCTCCCGTCCTCAATCACGTGGGCCGATAGCTCAGTCGGTAGAGCAACTGGCTTTTAACCAGTGGGTCGCAGGTTCGAGTCCTGCTCGGCTCACCACT
>DATJKB010000701.1:0-8317 GCA_035491875.1 Pyrinomonadaceae bacterium
CACGACGAAATGACCATCGAAGGCATCCGTCACAACATGGAAATCGAAAGCGGATGGTCCGATGCGGCAATTCGCGAACGGTCTTCAGTCTTCATGATGGAAAAACTGAACTGTCCCGTACTGATCCTTCACGGAGAGAAAGACGCGAATGTACCTGTTAGCCAGGCGTATCTTCTACGTGACCGGCTGACTGCGCTTAAAAAAGACTTTGAGATCAAGTTGTTCCCGGATCGCGAACATGGGATTGGACCTGAGGTGACAACTTTGACTGTCGACTTCTTCAAGCGCCGCTTGTTGCCGATGAAGAAACATTAGGAAGCCCTGATCGAGTGACCTATGCGCTCTATTCAGTACCATTCACCCGCATCTTATGGAGTTGAGTCTTGGCCATCCGCTACCGCGAATGGTATTGAATAGCTGCTCATCGTGACTTATTCAGAGCTCCAATAGTCGGTTTCGAGGTTTGAGGATCCTCTGATTAAAACGTGCCGATGGTATGTACGGAACTTTTAATCCTCTATGACGTGCGTGCTGCGATTCCAGAAGAGAAGGTAAATAATGCCGATTAACATCGCGACGTGAAATATCACTTCGACAGGTGAATGCCATATGCTAAGCACGACGTGAAATGCCATCCAGATAATGCAAAGCCATCGCGCCCATCTGAATCCATGGAACAGGCCCGCGCCGCCGATCGCTGCGATTAGGCCGCTCAGCAATGTCAGTCCACTCTCAGTCAGGTAATGTCGATTCAAGGATGGAAGGCCGCCACGACTCGTGATTGTGAGAAGCTGGATTAGTCCGGTGGCAAGACCGAGGCTACCGACCACGATAAACACCCAGGCGAGAATCGTTACGGAGAGTCGTCGTTTCATCATCAATCGTGAATAGTGAATCGTAAATCGTGAATCGTAAATCGTGAATCCGACTTATAGTGACATAGAGGACCTATTTACGATTCACGATTCACGATTCACGATTTACCATTCACTATTTACATGACATCACCGTTTCCCGAATGGCTAACACCGATGGCTGCGACGCTCACCCAGGAGCGGTTTGTTGGGCCAGAGTGGATCTTCGAACGTAAGTTTGATGGCATTCGCTTGCTCGCCTACAAGAACGGCAGCGACGTGCGGTTGTACTCGCGCAATCGTTTACCACAAAACTTGCCGGCTGTCGCGCAAGAAATTGCGAGGCTATCAAATCGCGAGTTGATTCTGGACGGAGAGTTAACGTGGAAGTCGGGAAGGGTCACTTATCACGTTTTCGATGTGTTGTGGCTCGATCGGAGTGTGACGGCTTTGCCGCTCGAGGACCGACAGACGTTGTTGGCCCAATTGCCGATGAAGCAACCACTCGAACCCGTCGAACTTATAGAAGATGAACAACCGTGGGAGCGTGCACAAAAAGAAGGGTGGGAAGGTGTAATCGCCAAACGCCGCGGCTCAGTTTACGAACATCGTCGCTCGAAGCAGTGGCTGAAAATGAAGTGCGAGCTCGCAGCGGACTTTACTATCGGAGGCTTTACAGATCCGCAGGGGCAGCGTGTTGGCCTTGGCGCGTTGTTAGTAGGTCACTACGAGGGGAAAGAATTTGTTTTTGCCGGCAAGATTGGAACAGGCTTCGATAACCAGCTGTTGCTCGAGTTACGCGCGAAACTGGATCAACTCGAGATGCCGAAGGCACCGTTTACGAAAGCTGTTGGACTGCCGCGCCTGCGTGCGCACTGGGTACGCCCGGAGATCGTTGTTAAGGTCGGATTCATTGAATGGACCGTGCACGGCAAACTGCGCCATCCTCGACTGCTGGCGGTGAAAGAAACCGGCGACTAAAACAAAACCATCCACAGATTACGCAGATTACGCAGATTCGATGTTTAGTCGGCTAAGTTGAACCCAGCTATATATGTAAACTTAAGTTTTGTTAAAAGGGTGACTAGTATCGCTTGATAATATAAACCTTCTCTGTTCCAGGCTTCGTTTGCCGAAATTCAGGAGGAGAGCTGTTTGGTGGCATGTTACCTTTAGGTAATTGATCACTTGCGACTCTTCGACTGAACTAATACGACTAAGCGCTTTCAGTTCTACTATCACTGACTCGTACCAAATGAAATCGGGTTTATAGAATGTCTCCAGTTTGCAACCTTTGTAGGTAATTGGAAACTTCTCTTCGCGAAGAAATGGGATGGCTCGCTTTGAGAATTCGATAGCGAGCGCTTCCTGATAAACCGGTTCGAGAAATCCGCACCCGAGTTGTTTGTGGACTTCCATTGCCGCTCCGATGACGGCGTAGGTACGTGGATCTGAATCCGTGAGGATATTCATTGTGAGTCCCTTGGTTGTGAGGTAAATAGATCGTGGACATTTTCGCATAGGGCTTGCTGACGAGTCACGTCAAATATTTCTTTGGCTCGTTAACCTTTCTTACGTCTTTAATCTGCGTAATCTGCGGATGGAAGTTTTGATTACTCACCCGGAAAAGATCTTGTTTCCCGCAGACGGCATTACGAAAGCGGAACTCGCAAACTATTACGAAACAATCGCCCCATTGATGTTGCCGCACATACGCAATCGTCCGATTACCATGGAGCGTTTTCATCGCGGCATCGGTCAGCCGGGATTTTTTCAAAAGGATGTGGTGAAGGGATTCCCAGATTGGCTGAAACGTGTTGAAGTACCGAAAAAGGAAGGGACCGTACATCATCCGATTGCCAACGACGAGCGATCACTTCTTTGGTTAGCTAATCAAAACAGCATCACCATTCACGTGTGGCCGTCGCGCGCGCCGAAGTTGTATAACCCGGACGTTTGCGTATTCGATCTCGATCCATCAAAGGACGACAACGAAGTACTCTGCCAGGCAGCAATTCAAATTCGTGATCTTCTCACCGACCTTGGACTGCCGAGCTGGATCAAGACGTCGGGCTCAAAAGGCTTTCACATAGCGGTGCCGCTCGATTCCAAATCAGACTTCGGCGAGGTTGCCCGATTTGCACATCACACCGGCCGGCTCTTAGTCCTGCGAAATCCAGCAACGCTTACGCAGGAATTCAGCAAAGTTGATCGCGCTGGCCGAATTCTTGTAGACACCGGACGCAATGGATACAGCGCTACCTTTGCTGCAGCGTACACGGTTCGAGCCAAACCCGGCGCACCAGTCTCTGCTCCGTGTACCTGGCAAGAGGTTGAGAGTTATGCGGTTGGTCCAAGGATCTTCACTTTGCGAACGATGGCGGAGCGCACGGCCAAGGTTGGCGATTTGTGGGCGGACATGCTGAGCACGCGTCGTTCGTTGCGAAGGCCGATGGAGAGGTTACGGAAGTTGTTGGAGGAAACAGTCAGTACCACCTCGCGGTAGCGGGTGGGTGCGAAGCTTTTCTCTGTGCAACCTCCGCGTTCTCCGTGTCTCCGTGGTGAATAGTTTGGGACCATTAACCCACCACAGAGACACAGAGCTCCACAGAGGTTGCACAGAGAAAGGCTTCGCACCCACCCGCTACCGCGAGGTGGTACTGACTGTTTCCCACGTGGTACTGATGTTTACCCCTACCGGGGTGCAGCCTTCATGATCTCAGCGTGAGTGTCGAGAATCATGGTTGATTGTTCCGGGTTAGGATTCAAATTCCAGTCGTCGTGGTCCCATGTGCCGCCGAGCACGACGCCATCGCGGCGCGGAAACATGTAGCCGGAACTGAGGTAGCAGTAATCAACTTCCGGTTGTGGCAAGAGTATTTCCAACTGGCCCCGCACCGGCGTCAGTGCCTCATCATTGAAGAGGTCGCGAGCTCCGAGGCCGGTACAGTTGAATAT
Organism: Pyrinomonadaceae bacterium; assembly: GCA_035491875.1. Classification (GTDB taxonomy): domain Bacteria; phylum Acidobacteriota; class Blastocatellia; order Pyrinomonadales; family Pyrinomonadaceae; genus PSRF01. Next base: position 3,813 of record DATJKB010000701.1, read on the forward strand.
GACTTGTTCTGTCAAACCCGCGATTTCTTGTCGACTACGAAACTGCTTTACTACAACCTTACCGCCCGCCACATAAAAGTCGCGCAACAGTGCTCCGAGATAAATTGATGGCTCAATTAACATCGTGTAGTACTGCCGCACGAAAGGAAAACCGAAAAACCGATCGGGGTCTTTGTGAATCTCGAGCTGCGGATACAAGTCATTGCCACCCGGTAACTCATGTTGGAGGGAAGCTTCGTTACGCAGCAGTTCCAGGGTTTCCATCCAGCGCACGCCATATTCGTTTCCGGCCAGTAGTTGAAAGGCTCGATTGGAAATCTGACAGGCAAGACGTAACTGCGCTGTAAACGTTGTAGTAACTTCAGGCGAGTCAAACACTGATGTTGGAGACCAATGGGCGCCCGCGATGTTTGAAGTTGTGTTTGGTGGGAGATCCTTCGCATAGATGGTTACAGTTCCGGGGCCGTTCTGGAATCGACGTTGGAGGAGAATCGCGGTTGAAAGTCCACTGACACCGCAGCCGAGCACAGCAAAACGCGTCGGTGAGCTTCTTCGGGCACCAGGTCTGTTGTTAACAAAGTCGCGCGCCAAATCCACCGCGAGGGATGCGGTGCCCCATGAGAGAGTGACGCCGCCGCCACCGTGACCGTAGTTATGCACAAGCAGTTTAGAACCTAATCGTTCAGCTCTGACGACAAAGCCGTTGGGTCTGAATGGTCTAAGACCCACCACTTCGCGGATCACGCGATTACGCGCAACCTTAACGGGCGCATATCGTCGTTGAAAGTTAGAGATTGCGGCGAGGCCGGATCGAGTCGTAGCCCAAAGAGCTCCTGTCGCGATAGCTCCTTGAATGAAACTACGCCGATCAAATCGCCTGTCTGTCATCGTGTGTGAGTTTAGGTCCTGACGTGCCAGCCGGTAAATGGTTTGATTGTGCCGCAAGTTGGGCCACCATCTCGTCCGCCGCTACCGGCGACACGGGCTTCGAGTGGCTTCCGCGCTTCAATCGCTGAGTCGATCGATGTCCACTCAATACCCATCAGCGGAATTTTTAACCGTCTGGCCCAGCCGGTGTTCTTCTGACCGGCGTAGGTGCCAATGTCGAGGTAGACAAAACGGCCATCGGCGTTTCCCTGGGCGAATGGTCCTAGAAAGTTTGGTTTGCCATTCTTGCCTTCATTAACCCGAACACTTAACTCAAAAGTTAGATCCTTAGTCGCGCCTCTTTGCGTTTGCACGGTCTCGTAATCATTGCCGCGGCCTTTTTGCAGACCGTAATCGACACCGGCGGTTGGTCGTTCGAGCACAATCGTCAGATTCAGTTCACGATCCATATGGGATGAATTAGGGCACGCGCTTGGCGAAGTAACCCGGCCGGTGACGCAACTGCACTTTGTCTTTGATCAGCAGAGGGTTCGTGATCTCAATCGTAACCTGCCTGTAGGAGCCGTCACGAGTCTTGTTTGTCGATGCGTAAGCAAGCAAATACTGCGTTCGCAATTCCCTTTCGATTTCTGCGAACACGGCGTTCAGGTCTTCTTCCTTCTTCGGGAAAAACGCCCGGCCACCAGTGCGCTCCGCGATGTCTCGAAGCGTGCCCTTATTTACGCCATCCTGTTTGTCGTCGCCAATGCCGATGGCGTAAATAACAGCTTCGGCTGAAAGAACACTATCGATCGCCTGGCTTCGAGTAACACGACTCTCCAACGCGGTGTCCCAGCCGTCAGTCAACAAGATGATCGCGCGCCGACGTTTATCTCGGATGGGGTCGAGGATCTGCTGAGAGATTAAGTGTAACGATTCCCAGATCGCAGTCGCGCCGGGTTCGGGTGCTGCCGGCATTCCCGGACCTGTTGGAAATCCTCTGAGAGGTCTACCGGAGCCGAGATACGCAGGTAAAGCGATCTCCACACGTTCGAGCGCACGATAGATGCCAAGAACATCGCGGGTAAGAGGTTGTTCGAGAAATGGCATGTCCGCGAAGGGAATGATTGCAGCTTGATCTCTGTCAGATTTGAGAACGCGTTCAATGAACTGTCGTGCCGCAGCCTTCTCGTGTGGCAAAGTGCGCTCTTCGGAACCACTGACATCGATCAAGAGGGCAAGCGCCAGCGGTCGATCAGTTTCACGTTGAAAAGTAAACACTTGTTGAGCGGTTCCGTCTTCGAGCACTCGTAGATCTTCTGCGCGAAGGGTCGTGATGAATCGACGTTGTTTGTCTATTGCAGTTAAAAGCAGGTTTGTGAGGTCGCTATCGACTCGAATAACGTCATCCGACTCGACGGGAGTTTGCGAATACACAAGTGGCGCGAAGCAGACGCAAAGCAACAAGACTATGGCTTTGAAGAGTGACATGCTGGAAAACTGTTGGGTGCGTCTTTCAGTGGCTCATCGCGTAGATGACCACATTGATCCCGACCTTGTAAGCAGGCAGACCGTATTTCACTGGATATCGCGAGTCGTTAATCCACTCCCACGCATCGCCGAGATCGCTGTTGCGTGAGATGAAGACCACCAATCGTCCCTGTTTGTTCTCAATGCCCATGTAATACGGGGTGACTCCCCCCTTTTCAGATGTGACGCCACGCATCGCATTATAGACATTCGGCACCTGAACAATCTCTTCTATATCGAGGTATGAATGGAAGATCGGATGAGTTAACGACAACTCTTTCATCTCATATTCCGGCAGAACCTTTTTGAGTTGTTCCTGCACGTTCTCCCATTCGTATTCACCCCAGAAATCGTCGAGGAAGATAAACCCTCCGCGATTGATGTACTCGCGTAATTTTGCCGCCTGCTCATTCGAAAGTTCCATGAAGCCCGGTTCTACCACGTAGAGGAGCGGATAGTCATAGATCCGGTCGTCCATGATTTCCAGAGCTTCCGGACGCGGCGCAATATTTAGATTCGTGCCAGCCCACTCGCGCAGACCGACAATGAAGTTGTTGTCCGCTTCGGGATAATCAGTGGTCCATGTGCCGCCACCATAACCCCGGCCATAACCTCTGTACGGTGATTCGTAGATCATACGAACGAACGTGTACTCGCCCATTGATGCGCCCGACGCTTCGGGCTTGATTAGAGGAGGCCGGCGTTGACGGAAATTCTGAAAGTCATCAGGTCTCTGAGCAGCAATTGGCACGAGCAGCAAAGAAAGGAGCACCAATGGCAAACCAAATTTTCGTGCAAACCTCTTCATAAATCGACTCTATTTTGGAGTGCGGTGACAGGTCACCGCACTCCAAAGCTGCTATTGTTTCGGTCGCGCACCCGACAATCTTCGATAATATTCCTCGACCGCGCGTCGATAACGTTCTGGCGCCGCGCCTTCGTCGCGCAAGCGCAGATTGGTTCTTCCGCTTTGTTGTTGCAGTTGACGACTTATCTCCAGCTCCAGCTGTCGCAACGGCTCAATAACTTCCGATTTCAAGAGTGCCGCAGTTTGTGCGTCGCCTTCCATTCGCCCGTCGGCGAGTTGTTTCAATCGTTCGATTACTTCATCCAGTTGTCGCACCGGACCGGTCGTCGTACCGCCACGCCATTCACGCCGTAGATCTTCAGCTTCGCGAAGTCGTTCGCGCCATTCGGAACCGAGCTGTCGATTGTCGCCCCAGGCATTTCCTTGCGGACCCCACGTTGGGCCACCATATTGTCGCGAACCACCTTGTGGGCCACCGCTTTGTGTGCCGCCTTGCTGCCCACCCTGCTGTTGACCTTGTTGTGATCCTCTCTGTCCGTTACCCGACTGACCCTGTTGACCCTCTTGTCCCTGCTGACCCTCACGTCCTTGTTGACCCTCTTGTCCCTGCTGACCTTCCCGACCTTGCTGTCCTCGTTGGCCTTGCTGACCCTGTTGCTGACCCGACTGCTGTCCTTTTTGACCATTACTGTCCTGTTGGCCATTTCCACGACGACCGGCATTTTCGTCCAGCCGGCGACGAAGTGAATCAAGATTGTCCGCCAACTGTCGTGTGCGATCGAGAGCTTCTTCTGCGCTTGTTCCTCCGGAGTTACGCGCGCTTTGTTCAGCCGACTGTAAACGCTCCGACACGCTATTCAGGCTTCGTTCAATCGCGCGTTCATTGGCGCCGTTGCCTTGTTGTTGTTGTCCGTTGCCGAGACCTTGTTTGCTCTCGCGGATTCGTTCTGCCACACGATCTCTGGCAAGCGAGTCTGCTGCATCTTTCAACTGGCGCGATGCTCGTTCCTGCCCTTTTCCTTGTCCAAGGCTGCGAGCAGTTTCTTCGATGTCCTGTTGCAGACTGTTCACGCTGTCAGCGAGCGTGTCTTTTCGTTCAGCCAACTGTTCCCGCGCTCGTTGCGAATTAGCATCCTGACCGTTCTGTCCGCCGCGACGCGAGAGATTCTCCATGTCTTTGGCGATCTCACGTTGTCGAGCTGATGCCTGGGCCGCACGTTGACGTAGGTCGCTGATCTGTTGCGCGCGTCCGGATGATTGACCTGATTGACCTGACTGACCTGATTGTCCGCTCGAATTT
>DATJKB010000702.1:0-5191 GCA_035491875.1 Pyrinomonadaceae bacterium
GGCGACAGAAGCGATCCGGTTTTCTCTTGCTTTGCTGGGCTCAGTAGGCCATTAGCAAAAGGATCTACGCGCCACGTCCCGATGATCTGGACGTCCTCGGTTGCCTTCTGTCGCACCTTCGGCGCTGCATCTAACGCACCTTCGGTGCTACTTCTGTCGCACCTTAGGTGTTGCTTTCTATCGCACCTTCGGCGCTGCATCTGTCGCACCTTCGGTGCTACTTCTGTCGCACCTTCGGCGCTACTTCTGTCGCACCTTCGGCGCTGCTTCTGTCGCACCTTCGGCGCTGCTTCTGCCGCACCTTCGTCGCTACTTCTGCCGCACCTTCGGCGCCGCTTCTATCGCACCTTTGGTGCTACTTCTGTCGCACCTTTGGTGCTACTTCTATCGCACCTTCGGCGCTTTCCGCCTTATCTTCGGTGCTCAGTTTGTTGCGCTCACAAACCGCGCTGTGCAATTTGCGTGATGCTATTATCCTCCATTCCATGCCCACGATCTTCTCGCACAGCATTGCCGCACTCGCTGTTGGTAAAGCCGTTGCGCCGCCGGGAATGCCAATGAAGTTCTGGGTGGCGTCGGCTGTCTGCGCAGCGTTGCCCGATATCGATGTGGTGGGTTTCGCGTTCGGTGTGCGTTACGACGAGATGCTCGGACATCGCGGTATCACACATTCATTCTCTTTTGCGCTCGTGCTAGGCGTGCTCGTTGCCCTCGTGTTCTTTCGTGACGTGCCTTTTCTCTCAGCTCACTGGCTATTATTGGCCAGTTACTTTTTTGTAGTCACCGCTTCGCATGCATTGCTCGACGCTCTGACCAATGGCGGGCTTGGTGTCGCGTTGTTCGCTCCATTCAACAACGATCGTTACTTTTTTCCCTGGCGACCAATTCAGGTGTCGCCGATTGGGATAGATGCGTTTCTTAGTCAACGTGGATTGCGAGTAATAATCAGTGAGCTGAAATGGATCTGGTTGCCGTCAGGAATGCTATTCTTGTTATCGCTCGCATTACGGCGGAGAGCCGGGTAGTTAAAACAACTTCGAAAGGTATCTTAATGAGACGCTTCCTACTCGTTGTGATTGTATGCGGAATTGTGAGCACTTCACTGCTAACTCAAAGAACCCGCGCAACTCGGCATCAAACAATTGGTCAGAATGCTGCCACGCAGAATCCACCGCGTGACGAACGTCTCTGGCAACGAGCTCTCGCTATTCATCGTCGCGCAATCGTTATCGATACTCACAACGACATCACGACGGGCATGACTAACTACGATTTCGATCTCGCCGGTGATCCGCCGTTCCCCTATCGGACTAACATACAAAGGATGAAGCAGGGTGGCCTGTCAGGCGAATTCTTTTCACTCTACATCCGTCCGTGGTACGTCGCGAACGGAGGCTCAGCGCGACGCACGCTCGACATGATCGATGCTGTCTATCGCGCGGTTGAGCGACACCCGCGCGACCTGATGCTTGCAACTACGGCCGCCGACATCCGGCTGGCTAAGAGACAGCGCAAGGTTGCCGCTTTGATGGGTATCGAAGGTGGCCACGCGATTGAGAACTCCCTGGCGACGCTGCGTGAATTTCATCGTCTGGGTGTTCGTTACATGACACTCACCTGGAACAACACAAACGATTGGGCCGACGCGGGCCGCGGCGAAAAGAAACACAACGGCCTAACGGACTTCGGCCGGGAAGTAGTTCGTGAGATGAATCGGCTGGGAATGTTGGTCGATGTGTCGCACGTTTCAGACGACACCATGAGTGATGCGCTTGACGTTTCAACCGCGCCGATCATCGCGTCGCATTCTTCGGCGCGTGCGTTAAGCAATGTGCCCAGAAATATACCGGATGATCTTTTGCGACGTATCGCCAAGAATGGCGGAGTGGTGAACGTGAACTTCTACAGCGTGTTCGTTGACACTACTACGTTCTCACCGCGGAGCAATTCACGGGATGCAGAGTTAAAAGCGCAGCAAGATGCATTAAGCCTTAAGTACAAAGATGATCCTGAACGGTTAGCAGAAGAGAGCGGTAAGTTAGACGCGTCACATCCGCTGACACCTCTGCCGATTTCAAAACTGATCGATCATTTCGATCACATCGTCAAAATTGCCGGCATCGATCACGTCGGAATCGGCGCAGACTTCGATGGCGCCACTGACCTGCCTGAAGGTGCGCAGGATGTGTCGATGCTTCCGAACATCACGTACGAATTGCTGAAGCGTGGGTACAGCGAACGCGACATCCTAAAGGTGCTTGGCGGAAACATGCTCCGTGTGATGGTCGAGGCTGAACGTGTGGCGCGATCAAGTGGGACTAAGATCAGCGGCGGAGGAAGCGTAAAGCGCATTCGGTGATGTCCGATACACTTTAGTTTGTCGTGAAGTTGCCGAAAATTGAACTCCCTGGAAATCGTGGTGTCGCATTCCTGAAAGAAGTTGAACCTGCGGCAGCTTGACGACAAACTGAAGTGTATCGGACATAGAAAAAGCACGACGAGACAAGCCCGTCGTGCGAAAGCAGAAAATGTTTAGTTGAATTAGCGGTTTTGTTCGCTGCGGCCCTTTGGCTCATTGATGTTAGTGCCGCGGTTTCCCTGGCCTAGCTCATCGTCTTCAAGGCCACGTCCAGCTCCCTGGCCACCTTTTTGACCACTTTGCTCTTCGTTTGGATTTCTTCCTGGTGTCTGCTGACCGGGTTGACCCGGTTGTTGGCCACCCTGGCCACCTTGTCCAGCTTGCTTGCTTCCACCTGGATTGAGATCGTCATTCTTCATTTTGTCATCTGCCATAAACTATCCCTCCCGTATTCGATTGGTTATGACTCGACCGGAGCCAGAGACGACCTCGTCTCTCCGGCCAGTTCCTGATCTCCCTCAATTCAACATGCGTGCCAATTCCCAGCTTCGGAAATCCATAGGGATACACGAACTTAAGGCGAATGTTGCGATTTGAAAACGAACAACGGGAAGTGAAACGATACACGCGACGTTCAGATTGGAATGGAAGTGAAGAAATTTGAAGCTCTGATCAAGTGCCGAGGAGTGCTACCAAGTATTAAAGCTTGTTCCTGACGCGGTCAGCCATTTCACGGCCACCATTTTCCAAAATGTGTCCCTGGCTCCGACTTCGCGTTTGACCACGCGGAAGACGAAGGACACCTCCAGGATCGGCTGACTGCTTTGACGTGCGAAAGTCAATGCGTCCCTCAGTAAGAGTGCTGGCCGATTTCGGCTTAAGGACTATGTAATCCATGTACACAAGCTGGTACTCCAAACCGATCAGTTGTGATCTGTAGCCAAACCACAACACATACGAATCAGTCTCACGCTTCGCTCGTTCAATGGCTTCGGTTTTGGTCATCTTCCCGCCATTCTTTATTTCGAAAGGTACTTGAGGCGGTTCCTTGAGTCTTTCAGTACAAGCTTTAACTACGGTGCTGACGTTAGTGGACCAGCTCTCTTTGGTATCGGGATCGATCTCGTGCCCGCCAACAATGAGATATGAGATTTGTTCTTGCGCGACTGTCTTCGAGTCGACCGGCTCAGTGACTTGCGGTGAAGGAGAGGGAACAGATGTCTTCGGACGACGACCTGACTGAGCCAGGATGATTTCATTTGCCGAAAAGATGCCGATCGCCGAGGCGAAGAGCAGCAACCTGAACCACTGGCTTGAAGTTTGACGTGTAAGGACTCTTAACATAAAGCGACGGAAATCAGTAGCATGTTTTCAGAAGGGAGACTGGTTCGTAGTTCAACATACAACAGTAGCTCAGCCAACGACAAATCTCCCTGGAGTGCGCCGGGCCGCCGCACTCCAGGGAGGTTCCTGCGTGTTATGATTCCAAACTCTATGAACATGGCCGGTGTTTACATTCACATCCCATTCTGTCGTTCGCGTTGCTCTTACTGCGATTTCGCGACGGGACTTCATGAAGATGCACTGGCGCAACAGTATGTGCAGGCCGTGGCTAAAGAGATCTCGACCAGCAGTGTTGTTGCCGATCAACCGCGGATCGACACGATCTATTTCGGCGGCGGAACGCCATCGCTCCTCAAGCCAGATCAGCTCGAATCACTTCTCGCGGCTGTGAAGGGCAGGTTTACTGTTGATGAGCATATTGAAATGACGATAGAGATGAACCCAGGCACCGTTGCTCCGGAGGTGCTGGCAGGCTTTCGCAATCTAGGTATCAACCGCGCGAGTTTCGGTGCGCAAACATTCGACGACAGAGAGCTAGCGCGGCTGGGCCGATCTCACACCACGGCGGACACGCTCAAGACGTTTGCAGATCTGCGCAATGCGGGATTCGACAACATCAGTTTCGACTTAATCGCCGGACTTCCGGGACAGACGCTTGCCCGTTGGCAACAAAATGTCGACGAAGCATTGGCTCTGCGACCTGAACATCTTTCGTTTTATCTGTTGGAAGTGCACGAAGGCACACCATTGGCCGAACATATTCGTCGTGGGATGCAGCCAAAGCCCGATGAAGATCTGGCCGCAGCGATGTACGAGTGGATGCTCGAGCGCGCGTCGCAGGTCGGATACGAACATTATGAGATCTCGAACTTGTGTTTGACGGGTTTCGCTTCGCGGCACAACACGAAGTATTGGACCGGCGCGCCCTACTTCGGTTTCGGCTGTTCGGCGCATTCGTACGACGGGCACGAGCGTCGCTGGTCCAACGAACGCGACATCAAACGATATCTAGCGGCAATTGAAAGTGAAGTCTCACCGATAGTGGAGCAGCAACTCTTAAGCGTGAGTGATCTGCGATCAGAGGCGGTGTTTCTCGGGATGCGTCTGATGCGTGGTCTGGACACAAGGCGCTATAAAGATTTGTTTGGAGTTGACCTAAACGCCGAACACGAAGAAGAGCTGGCACGCTTTGTCGAGGCCGGACTGTTAGAGATTCATGGCGATCAATGGAGATTGACTCGCGCGGGAGCATTGATGTCGAACGAAGTGTTTGCGGCGTTTGCGTAGGAACTCAACTACAGAACGGGAGCGAAGCGACCGATTTCAACGTACGATGAATGCACCGCTACTTGAAATCGGTTTGTGTAGGAACTCAACTACAGAACGGGAGCGAAGCGACCGATTTCAAACGTACAATGAATGCACCGCTACTTGAAATCAGTTTGTGTGGGCCAACTCAACTACAGAACGGGAGCGAAGCGACCGATT
>DATJKB010000703.1:0-9262 GCA_035491875.1 Pyrinomonadaceae bacterium
TTAATAGCTTTATGCCAAAGATCGGCATACGCCTTACCGTACATCTCCTTTATTCGGAACTCATCGGGTTTGATTTTTCGGGGCAAAAAGCGGTGTTCGATCCCCATTGCCATATCGTCAATCAGTTTGTTCAGGACCATGAACGCCCCCATTTGACGCTCAATGGTGTCCTCCGCGTCCTTGCCTTTAATCTCACTTAGGATCTTTGCGGGAGGAGGCATTTCACTGAGATAGCCCGGGTCCAACGCTTGAGCTCGTATTGGTGTTGAAGAAAGACACGAGACTGCGAGGGCGACGGCGAGAAGAACTCGAACATGATGATTCATTTTTCTAGTCCATTCGTTCTGAACATTTTGAGGCAGGTTTAGCCATGCCGCATTGCATGCGACAAGCCGGGCGGACAAGCTTGATTATTTGAAGCGGCTGCTGCGGAAGTTCTGGGTATCTTCCTTGAAGAAAAACTGTACTGGGCAAGCGACCCGCAAAAGCCGCCGTCTTGGTCCGAGGTCTTGCGCATATTACAGCTTTTGCTGTTTACGGGAAACGATTTCCGAAGCCTGAGGACAATAAAAAATAGCCGGTGATCCGAAAGAATCACCGGCACAGTGTGTGGTTAAAGATTCTCTAGGCTCTTTACTGAGTCATTGCACACCGCGGTTTACGATCGTTCACCCAGTTCTGCTGAATCAAGAAGTCGCGGTAACCGAGCTTTATATTGGCCTTCGCCCCATTCGCAGTCGTGTAAGTTTGCCCGAAGGTTCCCGCGCACTTGTCTGCATTTTCCAAGTTGTACCTGTCAAACCAACCGCTGCCCATCGGGTTGGTGACTAGTCCATCCAGCACGTGGGCCATCGTCGAAGCCATTCCGTCCGCACCAAAGTTTCCATTCGGTGTAGGCAGACGGGTGCCGTCACTAGCGATGAACTGCGGCGCACCGATGGTTGGACAGCGAACCGGGTTACCAACGAATCCATAAATGAAATTTGTTCCGAGGACGATGCCACGACCGTGATGTGGTGGAGCGGAAGGCGCGCAAAAACCAGTCGCCGAAGAACTCACATCGCCTGACGCCAACACGAGATAGATTCCCGCTACATCCAGCGGAAGCTGGCTGCCCAGAATTTGGTCGGAGATGATTCCCTGGATGTCCGCTGCTGTCAGTTCGAATCCGTGAGAATAACGATCAATAGCAGCACCTCCGAACTGCAGCACGCCATTTGGGGCGAGTCCAGAGCTGTTGGGATACGTTGAGTTGATTTGGAAGTAAGGTGTGCTACCAAGACTCGACATGAAGTCACTGAGGATGAACTGCGCGGCGGTGTCGCCCGAGATACCACAATTATTATCCCAGCAGCCGTACCAGATAAGATAAACGTTCTGGCCGCCCGTCAAGATTGGGCCGTTGTGGTAAAGAATCCGGCTGTCAGTCTTTACACTGTTGACTGGTTTTTGACCCGCAGTTGCACTCTGGGCCGACGATGTTTGTGCAAACAAAGCGAAGGTCAGTATCAGTATCCCAGACAGCATCGGTACGTTGCGTTTATTCGTTTTCATGTTTGTCTTCTCCTTCCGCATTACCGAATTGCGGCGAATAGTGATCCCTTCAATGGCTTTCATTTCCGTCACACGAATTTCCATTTCGAAGCCGCTCGTACTTAGTAAATGCGGATCTTCGTGATGGTGCCGTCGAAATTACTCACCCAAACATTGTGTCCATCGAATACAAGACTCTGTGGGTTGAGACCGACGCTGACGGTGTCCAACACTGCGCCATCGCTGGGACGCAACTTCATAACGCTGTTGCTAAATGTGTTCGCTACCCAAATGTTTTCTCCATCGAACGTAATTCCCGACGGATGTGAACCTACTGAGAACGTGCCCAGTACCACACCATCACTTGGTCGGATCTTCGTAACGTTGTCACTGTCCCAATTCGTGACCCAAATGTTCTTTCCATCGAATGCGACATCTTGCGGATTGGTACCTACGGGAAAGCTACCGAGGTTACCCGTATTACTTGCGCGGCGCTTTGTAACCGTGTTTGCTCTGGAATTGACCGTCCAGATGTTGGTTCCATCAAATGCCATCCCATAGGGATAGGTGTTCGAGGGAATTGTTCCACGAAGTGTTCCGTCGGGACGCAGCACAGTGATTCGGTCAAAGCCTGGATTCGAAACCCAAATATTTGTCCCATCGAACGCGATACGACTTGCGTCCACGAACAGGACGTAGTTACCCAACAACGCGCCATCGCTCGCGCGCAGCTTGGTCACGCTGTTGCCGAACATATTGGCGACCCAGATGTTCGTTCCATCAAAAGCAACATCAACGGAACCACGGTCACAGTTGAACGTTCCCAGGATCGTCCCATCGCTTGGTCGAAGTTTTGTGACCGTGCCAACGAGCGGATTTGTGACCCAGAGGTTTTCGCCATCGAAAGCAGCGCCGGCTGCGCCTCCAGGCAGTGTGTAGACTGGATAGATCTGCAGTAGATCCCAACGGATCAGACCGACCAACGTTGGATCGAATTTGTTAGGGGCTGATCCTGATGGTCCAGCTGGACCTGGATCACCTTTCGCGCCGGTATCGCCCTTCTCACCTTGCGGACCCGCTGGACCTGGTTGTCCCTGTGGTCCCTGAGCACCTTCTGGTCCTTGTGTGCCCGTCGCACCTGTTTCACCTTTCTCGCCTCTTTCACCTTGCGGACCCTGCGGTCCCATCCTGCTGTTCAATGAGACAATCAATTCAGATTCATGACTCGTTTGGGAATTCTCCTTGCTGTCGAACGAGACGGACGTTGCGTCGTGCGCTATTAACACCAGACCGTAGTTGGTTGATGTGTCCAGCCACTGACGCACCGCGTTGGTGACATCGATTAATAGGAACTGTCCCTTCTTGTTCGCATCAATGACGACTCCCGTGGCAAGCACATCTCCCATCGCCGGAGCATTCCTCGCTGTAACGGTCTTCTCGTTCCAGCTCTCCGCTGCTTGAATGACATCAATCGTGCCCGGCGTCGAAATGTTGCCGACGTAAATCTTCAGCGTTGCTTTCGAGACATCTGAACCTTGAGTGCCAACGGGAACGGTCGGCGTCAACTTGAATTTCAGATAGCCCGTGTTTATTGGTGAAACTAAAAGGTTTGGACTTGTGCCAAAGTTTGCATCGAGATCTTTTGTTAGGCTGCTTGTATGCGCATCGTCGCTAAGAATGCTCTGGGCCAGGATCGTTTGCGTACACCACGCGAAGCTCACCGCTAGCGTCGCAACCAAAATTAGTAAACTCGTTTTACTGCGTTTCATTTCGCTTTCCTTTCATATGTAAATGATTGCGGCTACTCCATCGATGACCTGTGATTTTTGGTCACAGGCCATCGCGTTTACTTCTTCGACTCACAACATGTGCGACTACAGTGATGAATTGATTGCGCAGTGAGCCTTTTTATCGGAGTTCACCCAGTTATGTTGAATCAGGTAATCGCGCCCGCCCAGCTTCAGATTCGCGCGAGCACCATTCACCAGCCATGTTGATCCGAATTGCCCAACGCACTTGTCGGCATTTTGTAGTCCGTATCGGTCAAACCAACCGCCGCCAGAAGGGTTTGTCACAACCACATTCAATAAATGAGCGAGCGTAGATACCATCGCATCCGCCGCCAGATTTCCATTGGGCGTAGGTAAGAGTGTTCCGTTAGAAGCAACAAACTGAGGTGCGGCCACAGTCGGACATCGCAGCGCGTTGCCTACGAATGCATATCGGGTTTGTGATCCAAGCGCCTCACCAACTCCGTGATGCGGAAGCGCTCCTGGTATACAGAAGCCCGTTGCATTTGAACTGACGTCAGCTGATGCGAGCACGACATAGATTGAAAAAGGATCCTGTGGAAGTTGGTTGCTTTCAATCGAATCCTTTACGATTGCCTTGATGTCGGCTGCAGTAAGCTCCAGACCATGGGAATACCGATCGAAAGCCGAGCCTCCGTAGAGCAATCCACCACTCGGCGTGTTGCCGAAAGCGCCGGGATACATGGCGTTCATTTGAAAATATGGTGAGCCACCAACGTTACTACTGAAGTCTTCGATAATCGCTTGCGTCGCCGTGTTGCCGGCTCTGCAAGCTTCATCCCAACAGCCGTACCACACGAAATACACAATGGAGGTTCCATACATTAGTGGTCCACCGTGGTAAGTGATCCTGGTGGTGGTATTCACCGGGCGCACGGCGCCCTGGCTACTTTGTGCGCTTTGACCAAATGTTGGTGGCGCGCTCAGAGCCACGGCCACAGCCGCGGCGAGAATTATCGAGTTGATACTTTTGCTTCTCATTTCAAATCTCCTTTCATCTCTAGATGATTGCTATTAGTGACAAACTCTCTAGGCTTTACAGCGATGAATTCAGTGCACAGTGCCCCTTTTTATCGTTAATCCAGTTCTGTTGAAGGAGGTAGTCGCGTTGGCCCAGTCTGATGTTGGCGCGACCTCCGTTCACGAGATACGTTGGTCCAAATTCGCCAACACACTTGTCGGCAGTTTCCAATCCATATCTGTCAAACCACCCGCTACCCTCGGGATTTGTTATTGCGACACTGATTAAATGAGCGATCGTGTTGACCGTCGCATCTCCTGCCAGATTTCCGTTGGGTGTTGGCAGCTGCGTTCCCGCGGCATCAAAAAACTGGGGGGCGGCCACGCTTGGACATCTCTCTGCGTTACCTGCGAAGCAATACTTGAATTGAATTCCGCCAGCGATACCAATTCCGTGATGCGGAAACTCCCCAGGTACACAGAATCCTGTTGCGTTTGAGCTGACCTCAGCTGACGCGAGCACGAGATAGATACCCGCAGGATCTGCAGGCAGGTGGTTGCCGTTAATCTGATCCGCTACGATTGCTCGAATGTCCGTAGCAGTGAGTTCAAGACCATGCGAATACTGATCGAACGCCTCGCCCCCGTAGAGCAGCGCTCCACTTGACGTCTGGCCGACGCTATTGGGATACATCGCGTTGATCTGCATATATGGAGAAGAGCCGACATTCAACATGAAGTCGCGGGTAATGGCTTGCGTGACCGTGTTACCGGCTCGGCAAGTTTCATCCCAACAGCCGTACCAGATGACATACACGTTGGACTGCCCGATCATCACTGGTCCACCGTTGTAGAGAATTCTGCTATTGGTCCTCACACTGCTCGTTGGTTTCTGGGTAGCAGTTGTCGATTGTGCTGACGCTGATTGGCCTAATCCCACAGACAGCAGGAGCAGTAACGCCAGCAGTAATTGCAATTTGGTTTTGTTCGTTTTCATATCTCTTCCTTTCATATCAAGCATTCGGTTCGAGTTTGGGTCTATGGACACCCAAGATCGGATTTGATCTGGTTTGCCGAATTAATTAGTTGCGTAGCCTGATCAGTCGTTAACTTTTTGCCGGATTGCGCCCGACACTCATTGATAAAGGCTGTGAGACAAGAGCAGGCCGTTGCCGTGTCAGACGCTTCAATCGCGTCCAATGCATTTTGTAATTTGGTTTTAAGACTGTTTGAGATTCCCGGTGGAAGGTTGAAGCTGCCGATCAGCGCCATCAAATCATCGATCTGATTTGCGGGCACACTCGGAACCTGAAAAGTAAAAGCGTAGACATCGTAGCCGCCGTTGCGGACAATGAGATAGACGATGCGCCCGGTGTCGCCGCATACGCTGATGTCGCTGATGATCTCATTATCCAGACCGGTGACAGAAGGCGTATTCGTGACTTGAAATAGTCTTCCGTTGCGGAGGTCGTAGACAAAAATGTCGTAGCCGTTTTGATCCTGCGACCCAAAAGAAATCAGGTCACCCGAGATGTTGGGACGGAGTTGGTCCCCGGGAATGGAGAGGTGAACTTCAGTTCCACCTGTTATTGGTTGATAGTAAATGTCTCTTTCGCCGGAACGGTCTGAGACATAAACCGCCACCTCGCCGTTCGTAGCCGATCCGAAAATATTCTCATGGTTCCCAGTGGTGAGCGCACGCGAGGTGAAGACACCTGGTGCGGTTTTGATGGCAGAGTAAATGTCACAACCAGAATTAAACGTGGTGCACTTCTGCCAAATTACAGCGTTGCCGTTCGGGCTGACTTCAGCGTTCGTGTTATGGAAGGAATCATCGGTAAGTTTTGTGACGATTCCCGACGTCAGATCATAAGTACTAATGTCACTTCCGCCTGATTGGGAGCTAATGTCATTAAAGGCAACCAGATTTCCACCAATCGAAGGGAAGCTGAACCCAAACCCGGGAACGACTGTGCTCGTTTGCGAGTTCGTATCGAAGAGTCTGATCGTGTCTCCGGAGAACGTTATTTCCGTGTACGCGATGAGAGAACCAAACACGTCCGATAGCAAGTCAACGTCGTTACCGGGAATAACGTAGTCAGTTCCCGTCACCAGGGAGTGGTAATGAACTGTCGAAAATCCCTGGAGATCATCGAAGGAGGTGTAAGTGGCAAGGTCGCATGAGACATGTGGGTTAAATTGATTCCCCTGTTCGTTGTTTACGACCTGAAAGGTGCCTTGTAATAAAGGTGCGCCATCGGTCTGTAAGACAATCGTCGATGGTGAACTTTGAGCAGCGACGTTGCGTGTATGCAGGTTCACGCTAAGTAGCGCTACAGCGATTAGCAGGACGAGTAGCGAACGCATCACGACCCGGTTGCGAACTTGAAATTTTGTGTGTGTGGAAGTCATAACGTAATCCTTTCCGAGATTCGGATCTCTTGTTTTCACTGGCAGCCGAGATCGGATTTGATCTGGTTTGCCGCGTTGATCAGTTGCGTAGCTTGATCAGTAGTTAATTTTTTGCCGGATTGCGCCGCGCATACGTTGGTAAAGGCGGTGAGTGAAGAGCAGGCTGTTGCTGTATCGGACACTTCAATTGCGTCGAGCGCATTCTGTAACTTGGTTATGAGATTGTTTGCCGCACCCGGCGGGAGATTGAAGCTGCGGATTAACGAAATCAGATCATTAATCTCATCTTCAGTTTCACGCGGCGCTTGAAACGAAACTGCGTAGATGTCAAAGCTTAAGTCTTCCTGGTTGACGTCGACATAGACAATTCGGCCGACGCCTTTGCTTACGCTGATCTCACTCAGCATCTCGAAATGAGGTGTGTTGGTAGCCCGAGAAAGCGTCCCGGTACGAATGTCATAGATGTAGATGTCGCACCTGGTCAGGTCCCCCGACTCAAAAGAAATGAGGTGGCCTGAGATCGTGGGATGTCGTTGAGTGCCGAGAATCGAGAGGTGAACTTCAGTACCACCAGTTAATGGTTGATAGTAGATGTCCCTGTCGCCCGTTCGGTCTGAGACATAAACCGCCACTTCACCATTGGTGGACGGGAAACGATCCTCACCGCCACCGGTGGTAAGCGCTCTGGTAGTGAACACACCGGGTGCGGTCTGGATGGCTGCGTAGATGTCGCAGCCATCGTTACTGGTTTGGCACTTCTCCCACACGACGGCCTTGCCGTTCGGGCTCACTTTCGGGCCTTGGTCATATAACGAGTCGTTGGTTAGTGGTGTGACGATCCCGGTGCTGAGATCATAGGTAGCAATGTCAAATTGGCCGTTACCCCAGTCTTCGAAGGCAACTAGATTTCCGCCGATTGACGGACCAACTCGGTTGACGCCAGGAACCGCCGTCGTCGTTTGCGAGTTCGTGTCGAAGATCCTGACCGCGTATCTGCCGGACGGAGATACCGTGTACGCGATGCGAGACCCGGAGACCCCCGACACAAATGCCCACTCATCGCCGGGAAGCACATTGTCGGTTCCCGTCGACAGGTCCTGGTAATGCACTCTTGAATTCGCCAGAGCTGGATCAAACGTGTAAGTAGCCAGGTTGCCTGAGACATGTGGGTCCGTTTCGATTACTGACGCGTTGCTTACCGTCTGAACGGTGCCGTTTATGAGCGGTGCACTATCCGTGTCTAAAACAATCGTTGATTCAGTTGTTGTGCTGTTGGCAGTGGCTGTAAATCGACTTTGAAACGAAGCGACCAACGTCGGCGCTATCAACAAAACGGACAGCAGCGTCGTTCGTTTGAGTGCCCGATGGTTTCGAGTTGTGGTTGGTAGTGTGTTCATGGTTTCTCCTTCTTAATCTCCATTGCTCAGTTGCCGGGCGCGCGGGACGCAATGGTCCCATGGCCCAACAGACTTCACGGGCAGCCAAGATCGGATTTGATCTGGTTTGCGGAATTGATCAGTTGGGTGCTCTGTGCGGGAGTTAGTTTCTTTCCCGACTGAGCCTGACATTCGTTAATAAAGGCAGTAAGACAACTACAGGCGGTCGCAGTGTCCGACGCGTTAACCGCATCGATAGCGTTTTGCAACTTCCTGATTAGGCTGTTGGAGGTTCCGGGATGAAGATTGAAGCTTCGAATCAGGGCAATGAGATCGTCGAACTGCTCTTCGGTGTCATTCGGAACCGTTGGGACTTGAAATGTAAAGGCGTAAGCATTGAAGGCAGCCAAGCCGACATTGACATAAACAATGCGTCCAGTGTTACCACATACACTGATTTCGCTGAGTCGATTGTCGAGCGACCCGGTTGTGACTTGATAGAGTTTTCCGGTGCGTGTGTCGTAAAGAAAGTTGTCGCCGGAACCGTAATTCCCCTGCTCAAAGGAAATCAGCCCGCCTGAGATCGTGGGATTGCGCTGGTAGCCGCCAATGGAGAGGTGAACTTCGTTACCACCGGTTAATGGTTGGTAGTAGATATCGCTTTCACCCGACCGGTCCGACACATAAACAGCAAGCTCGCCGTCGGTGGACGTTTCATAACTTCTTTCATGGTTACCTGTTGTAAGCGCCCTGGTAGTGAAGACGCCCGCTGCGATTCGAGTTGCGGAGTAGATGTCACAATGATTTAGATCATTTGTGCACTTCGCCCAGATGACGGCGTTGCCGTTTGGACTTACCTCGGGGTGGATGTTTGTGAGCGAATCATTGGTAAGTGGTGTAACTGTGCCGGTGCTGACATCGTACGTAGTAATGTTGCTGCTGTACCAGTTTGCCTGGGAGTCCCGATCTTCAAACGCAACAACATCCGCTCCAATTGATGGGTTACTATTCCACAAGCCAGGAACAACGAAGGTCGTCAGCGAGTTCGTGTCGAAGATCCTGACCGTATCTCCCGGGAAGGTGACTTCGGTGTAGGCGACGCGCGAACCGGAAATATCCGACAGGAGATCAACTGTGTTTCCAGGAATGATGTTGTCAGTTCCCGTTTCA
>DATJKB010000704.1:0-6127 GCA_035491875.1 Pyrinomonadaceae bacterium
GAGCTTCGACTTCCAGACCTGAATCATCAGCTAACGTTAACAACCCCGTCTGCCTTGCGTACGACTGCGCTTTCAGGATTGCGTTCGCCCTGTAAGTGTCGCCGTTTTCTTCCGGCGTTTCAGTGTCCGTAAGGTCTGCCAGCGAGATAAGCTCATAAGGCACATCGCCCAGAATCGTTTTGATCTCTCGGAGCTTTCCGACGTTTCCCGTTCCGATTAGGAGCTTCGTCATTTTCTTTCCGCAGACGTGTCTGACTGTAGGAGCGACATCAGCGTACTCATCTGGCCGAACGGCGAACGCGTCGTGCGCTCAATGCCGCGATCGTCTAAACGCGATTCGGTAATGGAAAAGCTGGAAGCCTTTGTGGCATTCATTACGGCAGCACTCTGCTCATCAGACAAACGGTTTCCGCGCAAGAGATTTATAGTCGAAACAAAACTCGACACGCGCGTAGAGTCATTTGCGTACGTAATCGTCACGGCATTCTCATTGGGCTTGACTTGCTGAAACGCTGTTGGCTTCTCCGATGCGGTTGCTGATGACCTCGTCAGAGAGAACCAACTGTCAACACTCTCCGTCTTCCCCATGACCACATAACCATCCACCATCACAGCCAGAAACGCCGCCGATCCTTTATTGGACCAGTCCTTAGTTAGATCGATCACTCGTATTCCGCCCTCAATTTTCTGGCTCTCGAGGATTGAGCGTAGTCGCCCTGGATCGTTGACACGCGCAATGAGCACAGAACTTTCATCCGTAGCTTTCGCGCGTAGCGTCACGAGCGGAGGAGACACCAATGGTAATACTAGAGTGGGGTTCTCGACGCCGTAGACGGCCAGGCTGGAACGAAGCAGCGACGAAAACATCACCGCCGACAATGCATCGAGTTTGTAAGACACCGCGGAGTTCATGGCGTTTAGTGCATCAAGCGGATTGCGTACCTGGTACAGCGTAAAAGTCTCGGCTCCGGAAGGAACATGCTTCCAGCCATCATCGCCTGCGGCTGTCGTAGCAAAGACAGGTTCAATTCGCGGCAGTAAATCAGAGTCGAGCGAGATCAGATAACGATCTTCCATTCCTCCCGATAATGATCTTGAGGCCCAGGCGACTGACTTCAAAATCTTGCCCGCGCTGGTAGCGAGCAACTGTTCAAGTTGAGGGTCGCCAGGAGCCCGTCCCATCAAAACAGGTGCAGCCCACGAGAATATCTTGGCGACGTTCGCAGACGACACATAACCAAAACTAAAGGCGTCGGCGGCGTTGAGTTGCTCACGCGATCGTTGTAGTTCAGGATCCGTACGCAAACTCGGGCGGGAACCTTGTCTAACATCCAGGCAAGCGCGTATCGCAGTCTCGGTATTTCCGATAATGACTACTGAGCCGTCGACGGTTGCCATTAGCTTTCTTCCATTTGTTGACGAAGAGCAATCCACGTAATAAGCATCACCTGAACGTTCGACACAGTTCGATTGGCCATACGCATGCGCTGCGAGAGTCTTAACCGCGTCGGCAGCCATGGTTCTTATTCGCCAACTAGCGGTGTGGGTTTCAACCACAAGCGCCACTTCGGGTCGGATTCGCAATGTGTCGCCGTCCGGAATCGAGTTCATCCCAACCAACACCAAAGCAACCTGCGCACGGGACAACACAACACTCTTCGCTGGCGCCGCACCCGAGCGGGCAATGGCTGACCAGAATGGATCGATCAGGCGACTATCGGTATTCAGCGTTTTCGCTGCGGCCTTCCAAGTGTCGTTTTGTTCGATGGCCCTGGCGAGATCCGGAAGACTGTTGAACTCCAGATAGACCAGGGAATCGGCGGGTACATATCCAGCCATGTCTACGCGTCGAGGGCGGTTCAACCAGAGGAAGCCCGCGCCGGCAATTATTACCAGGGCTAACAGTGTGACCAGTGCGCGGAACGGTTTCATTCGCGGCGCATCCTAGCGGTCAGAATATGAATCAGGCAAGCTGGGAGTCGCGCTCATTCAAGTTTGTAATTGCTGAGCGTTGGTTGCTGTGTTACGTTTGCTCTCACACAAACATAAACAGGTGCGAAGCGTGGACGGTCTATGACGTATCGTCAATTGGCGGCGGAAGCAGTTGCGGAAAAAGACTACGAGAGTTTTCTGTCGGAATTGCGGAGTGCGTTGACAGACGGACGACAGGACCCGAATGATGTCGTTCGCGACATACTAATCAGCATCTATTTTCCAGGATCCACTTTTCAACCCCCAGATCAATTGAGCGTCGCTTCAAGAGCTGTTCTTCACACCCTCGATCCCCGAAACACTACAACTGAACCAGAGTACTATTCAGATATTGACGCGGCGAAATACGCTGAACGCAAACCTTTCATTTGGCTTTGGCAGATGTTCGACCGTTCTGCCCTTGGTCAGAATGCGCTGCTCGGCCACAGCTTCCGTCGAATGTTGGCGCCGCTGATCTTTCGTAGTGTTGGCGCAAACTTCAAATGTTGGCATTTCGTCGAATGGTCGTTTGGCTACAACCTGACTTTTGGGGATAACGTTGTCGTCCATCGGCACGTGCTCCTGGACGATCGCGGTGGAATCGAGATCGGCAATAACGTTTCGATTTCCGACTACGCAAATATCTATTCCCACAGCCACGACATTTACGACATCCAGCGCGTGTACACGCCCACGACTACAATCCGTGACGGCGTGCGAGTTACTTATCACGCTACCGTCCTTGCGGGCATCACGGTCGGTGAGAATGCGATGGTCGGCAGCGCATCGGTGGTCACACGCGATGTAGAACCGAATCAGATCGTTGCGGGAATCCCAGCCAAACCTGTGAAGACGAAGGACCCCACGCTTCCTGGAGAAGCACAGTCGAACTCTGGAAATCTCCCTTGAAACTTCCAGAAAGTACCGCCTTTGAATGGCCCAATTATCCCATTAACTCTATCTATTCAATGAGTTAAACGTGGGAAAATAGCGGTTGACAATGTTTGGCCCACTAATGTACTCTCGTTCCCGTGGACGGCGACTCCCGCCGTCGATTGGGGTGCCCACCTAGTTTTCAAGCGACCAATTCGCTAGTTTCTTTGAAGCACGATAAAGGCACACTCCGCGTGAGCGGAGGTCGCAAAGCCTACAGAAGTTGGACAACCAACTTGGCTGGGTTTCCGAATGAGCTTCACTCCTGCCGTATCAGACTTCCCACAAAGTGTTCCCCCGACGATGGGCCAGAAGGCTGAGCAACACGTCGGCGCGGACGAATCACTCCTTACAACCCATCGGACCAGCACCTTGAAAACGCACACCGATTGCCCCACTCACAAAGTACTTAAAAAAGGAATGCCCAGAGCGCGAAAGGCACGTGCGCGACTGCGTCGACAAAACAGAATGCGCGCTACAGCGAGGAACAACTAGATATGTTCAAAAGAGGAATGGGAAAGAAGAACCTTGTTGGACTCGACATCGGATCAAGTTCCGTCAAAGCAGTCGAGTTAAATAAGAAAGGCAACAGCCTTCAGCTCGTGAGTCTCGGTTTCGAGAACCTGCTGTCAGACACGATCGTCGATGGCCAGATCATGGAGCTGAACAACGTGTCGAACGTCATCACGAACATCTTTAGCGAGCACCAGATCAAGACAACGCGAGTAGCAGCTGCTGTCAGCGGACACTCCGTAATCGTCAAGAACATCGTTCTGCCGCAGATGAGCGAAGAAGAACTTCGAGAGTCTTTTAGCTGGCACGCTGAGGAGCACATTCCTTTTGATATCGCCGACGTCAATCTCGATTACCAATTAACTGATAAATCTTCTGAGTCGCTGCACGTTCTGATGGCGGCTTGCAAGAGCGACAAGATCGCCAACGTCAAGCAAGCGATTCAACTAGCGGGCAAACAGCCCGTTGTGATCGATATCGACGCCTTTGCTTTACAGAATTGCTACGAGGTGAACTACCACCCACAGCCCGGACAGGTCGTCGCACTGTTGAATATTGGCGCGTCGACGATGAACATCAACATCCTCAACGGCACCCGCTCAATTTTCGCGCGTGACGCTTCAGTTGGTGGCAGTCAGTACACGAGCTTACTGCAGAAGGAGCTTGGTCTCAGCTTTGAACAGGCCGAAGCTGTAAAGCGCGGCGCTGCCTTACCAGAAGGCATTGAGCCGCGGCCTATCCAGCCCATCATTGAAGCAGTATCTGACATTCTCGCGCTTGAAGTCCGAAAGACCATGGACTTCTATCGCGCCACTGCGGAACAAGATTCCGACGGCGGCATTCAAAAGATTTTATTGGCCGGTGGTGGCTCGAAGCTGCCGGGAGTAGCTGACTATCTCGCGAAGAGATTTGAGATTCCTGTCGAAGTCTTCGACCCATTCCGTCAAATCGAGGTCGATGCGAACAAGTTTGATCCGGATTACATGAAGGAGATAGTCCCGGAAATGGCAGTCGCAGTGGGTCTCGCCCTGAGAGGAGTTGAGGCATGATCAAGATAAACCTACTCGAGTCTGTTACTGACCGGCCGCAAGGCGTGGCGCTGGTTGAAGAAAAGGTATCCAGCCCGCGAATTCAGAGTTTGCTGCTTGCTCTGACAGTCTTCGGCTTATTGGTTCTCAGTGTGGGCTACGAGTACATCAGCACCAATAACGCTCACGCGGCGGCAAAGCAAGAGCTCGAGAACGAGAAGCGAATCAATCAACAAATGCTCGCAGTGCAGAAAGAGCAGATGGAACTCGAGAAGCGGTCACAAGAGGTCCAGGCTCGCATCGATGCAATCAAGCGGCTCAGAGAATCGCAGCAAGGACCAAGCGCTCTACTACAAGAGATCAAAGCGCGCTTCGATGCAGTTCCAGAGTTGTACCTGAAGAGCATTGAGCAGAAAGACGGCGAGGTAACTATCAAAGGCGAGTCGCCGAATGAGTACACGGTGACAAAATTCGGACAGAGCTTGGAATTCTCGAATGGTCTGTTTAGCAATCTCAACATTGAAACTCAGCGCGAGGTCGCCAAGACAGCTGAGAACGACAACGCTGGGCCAGCTGCGCCAGCTGCGGCAGTCGATCCCGGGTTCCCCAAACCCGAAGTCGTGAGCTTCACCGTCAAAGCTAATTTCAGTATCGCCAAGCCTCAAGCCCAAGGTTCGACGCCAGCGCCAGGCAGTCAAGTTGCGATGAAGAAGTAGCGAATCGATTAGAGGATAAAAGAGATGAAAGTCGGCAAGCTTCCAACCCTTCCCTGGTATCTACGGATGTTGTTGTTCGTGGTGGTCGCGGGAGTCATCTACGCCGGGTTCTGGTATTTCGTGACGCGCGGTGTGCGCACTGAAACAGCAACCATGCAAGGCGAGATCGCCCAGTTAAAGCCTCGCAATGCACAGGCGCAAGTCGTGTCACAGCGACTCAATGAATTCAAAGCAGCTTATAAAGCGCGCGAGGAGGAGTATGCGGAGTTGAAGGCGCTGCTTCCCGAACAGAAAGAGATAACGATGGTGCTGCAAGGACTTCAGGATCGCGCGCGCAGCAACGGCCTGACTTTGATGCGGTTCTCCCCTAAGGAAGACGTGCAGCAAGAGAATTACAACGGCAAGAAGATCGAGGTCATCGTCACCAGTTCATTTGCTGCGCTTCGCGCTTTCTTTGAACAGGTTGCGCATTATCAACGAATCGTTTCGGTCACCAACTTCGAATTGAAACAACTCGAAAGGCAGTTTCCGAATAAGACTCTCGACGCTCGCTTTGACCTGACGGCTTTTTACGTGTCTGCAGAGCGGCTGCAAAAACAACCAACGCCAGCGGGTGCTGGTGGTCAAACTCCTGCGCCAGCGCCGGCCAAGTAAGGAAGCTAATCCGATCAACGTAAGGAAGTGAACAAGATTATGACGCATGACAAAAGAACAGCGATTGGATTTGGATTTGCCGGCTTACTGATAAGCGCTTTGTTGCTCTGCGCGTCTGCCCAGTCTGTATTAGCCCAGGACACACAGGAATCGGAGTCGCAGGTAAAGACGCCGGCTGCTTCCAAGCGCGTTTCCTCAAGTGGACGCGATCCGTTCCGGAGATACGAACCGGCCCGGCCGGTTGTGAAGAAGATCAGCGGACAGGTTCTGCCGCCCTCAGTTCAAGAACGCATCGAGAGTTACAAGGCGCAG
>DATJKB010000705.1:0-9077 GCA_035491875.1 Pyrinomonadaceae bacterium
CGTTTCTCAGTTGAACGAATCAACGAAATCGAAAAGACGACAAACCACGATGTCATTGCCTTTACGACAAACCTCGCGGAAACAATCGGCGAAGCTTCACGATTTGTTCACTACGGTCTGACTTCCTCTGATGTCGTCGACACCGCAAACGCTCTCCTGCTGCGCGATTCTTCAGACATCATTCTCAAAAAGATTGACGCATTACTCGACGCATTAAAAAAACGTGCCTTCGAATTCAAAGCAACCCCACAGGTCGGACGCACGCACGGTATTCACGCTGAACCAACTTCGTTCGGACTCACGTTCGCTCTCTGGTTCGACGAGATGCGCCGCAATCGCGAGCGACTCAGGCGCGCGAAGGACGCAATAGCGGTCGGAAAGATCAGCGGCGCCGTCGGGGCATTTGCACACCTCGATCCGGAGGTTGAAGAGAAGGTTTGCGGGAGGTTGGGATTAAAAGCGGCCCCTGTTTCCACACAGATCATTCAACGTGATGTTTATGCGGAATATCTGAATGCGCTGGC
Organism: Pyrinomonadaceae bacterium; assembly: GCA_035491875.1. Classification (GTDB taxonomy): domain Bacteria; phylum Acidobacteriota; class Blastocatellia; order Pyrinomonadales; family Pyrinomonadaceae; genus PSRF01. The sequence goes on from DATJKB010000705.1 coordinate 525, forward strand.
AATCATCGCCTCGTCGCTCGAAAAGTTTGCGCTGAACATTCGGCACTGGCAGCGCACCGAAGTCCGCGAAGCCCAGGAGAAATTTGCTAAAGGTCAGAAGGGTTCCAGCGCCATGCCTCACAAGCGAAACCCGATCATCTCTGAAAGAATCTGCGGCATGGCCCGGGTGGTTCGTGCAAACAGCATCGTCGGTCTGGAGAACATCGCGCTGTGGCATGAACGAGACATTTCACACTCATCAGCCGAACGCGTTGTGCTGCCCGACTCAAGTATTGCGGTCGATTACATGTTGCAAAAAGCAATCGGGCTAATCGAAGGTCTGGTCGTTTATCCGGAACGAATGAAAGAAAATCTGGAGGCGACGCGTGGGCTTATCTTTAGTGGTCAACTCCTGCTGGCACTAACAAACAAAGGTGTTTCTCGTGAGACTGCTTATGAGTGGGTGCAACGAAACGCGATGAGAGTTTGGGATGAAAACAAAGACTTTCAGCCGCTGATCAAAAGCGATGAAGACATCCAGCAACAGTTGTCGTCGGCAGAGATCGACCGCGTCTTTTCATTTGAGCATTATTTGAGGAATGTGGATCAGATCTTTGAAAGGGTGTTTAAGTAGGCAGATCCACCGATCCCAATTCGTTGTATTCAGTACCGCCGCTACTGAATCGCCGCAGACTTACAATTAGAAAAGGGACGTCGATCTGTTAAGAACTCAACGTCCCTGATTTAGATTAATCTGTGTAATCGGTGGATCTACTTGTTTACTGACCGCCAGCAATCTTCTCAGCCATGTTGCCGATGATCGGAAACTTGAACTTGGTGTTTTGGTAGGCTTTGACCGCACCCAAAATAAGACCACCAACGTAGATTAGCGGTATCACTAGCCAGATGATCATAGTAATGAGACCAACCAGCATGCCGATAATTCCGGGGTCACCGGCGGCCGCCGACGCGACGCCAAAAACTATAGCGAGGATCGTGTTTAGAATAGCAAGCACAATCATCGCCACGGTCCATGTGACTCCATACAAAACCGACTGCATTGCGTGAAAGCGAATGAAGTTGTTTGTCTTTTCTATAAAGAATAGGATCAGTCCGACAATCCAGATGTACGACAGGGCAGCGGCCACGTTAGGAGCTAATCCAAGGCCTGACTGTTGGGCAGTCGGCGGGCTGGACTGTTGGCCTGGCGGAGGGTTTTGCATTATAAGTTTCTCCTGTTGGGGAAAAAGGTGTTAACAGGGCGCAGATATTAGTCGATGAGTCCGTTTCACGCAATTATTATCTAAAAACAAGGGGCTATAGTTCGATGAAAGCGAAAGTTTATGTAAGTCTGAAGCCTGGTGTGCTTGATCCACAGGGAAAGGCAATTCAACACTCGGTTGAGTTGCTTGGGTTCTCTGGAATCTCAGACGTTCGCCAGGGAAAGTATTTTGAGATTGCTTTGGACGGGTTGGACCAGTCGCAAGCAAAAGAATCGGTGGAGCGCATGGCCCGCGAGGTCCTCTCGAATCCAATCATCGAAGAGTATCGAGTGGATATTGAATGACGAAGGCACTAAGAATCCGCGCCAGTGCGCTGACCATTGTTGGGGTCGTTTGTTGTCGACGGCGGGCCAGCCACCGACACCCCCGACCCGGTACTAGCTACCGACGCAAATCCCGACGGATCGCTCAGACTTTTTATTTGTATCTTGTAATCTTGTAATCCTGTCCAAGATATCAGGGAGATCGAGGAGTGAAATTCGGAGTCATAGTTTTTCCGGGTTCCAATTGTGACCACGACGCGTACCACGTCATTTCCAAGCACGTCGGTCAGCCGGTCGACTTCATTTGGCATCGCGATACGGATCTAAGTAGTTACGACGCCGTGATCATTCCCGGTGGTTTCTCGTATGGCGATTACCTTCGTGCCGGCGCGCTCGCGCGATTCTCGCCGGTAATGAATTCGGTCAAGAAGTTTGCGCAAAGCGGTCGTTTCGTGTTGGGCATTTGTAATGGCTTCCAGATTCTTTGCGAAGCGGGACTACTTCCAGGAGCGCTGATACGCAATCGCGACCTGCATTTCATTTGCGAGCACGTTTACGTCAAAGTCGAAACGAACGACAGCCCATTTACTAACGAGCTGGAAGTTGGTTCCGTTCTGCGTCTTCCCATTGCGCATGCTGAAGGCAATTACGTTTGTGACGATCAAACACTGGCAGAGTTACAAGGCGAGTCGCGCATCGTGTTTCGTTATTGCGACCCGGCGGGCAACATCACCGACAGCGCGAATCCAAACGGCGCGCGTGACAATATCGCCGGCATCTGTAGTCGCGAAAGAAATGTTCTCGGCTTGATGCCTCATCCCGAACGCGCATGTGAAGATCTTTTAGGATCGAGTGATGGCCGAGATATCTTTCGCTCCCTGGCAGCGACCCTGGCAGCTGCGGTCTGATAGCACATTCCAACCACCATGAAACGAATTCTGCCGTTCTTAATAATCCTCAGCGTACTCGGTGTGGCGCTGGGTTCAGCCTGGTACTTGAAGAGGGCTTCTACTACCACTCAGCCGCGGTCCGCGACCGGCGATACACCTCGACCGACCATCCCCTCGTTAGTTGCCCCAGGCGCTGAGCCGCCACACACAATGGGACCGGACACCGCGCCCGTAAAACTTGAAGAATTTGGCGACTTTGAATGTCCCCCGTGCGGTCAATTCCATCCGGTCCTGAAAAAGATGCATGACGAATTCGGCGATCGCTTACAGGTAACGTTTCGCGAGTATCCGCTCACGGCCATGCATCCGCACGCAGTGTCTGCAGCAAGCGCCGCAGAAGCCGCGGGACTTCAAGGTAAGTTTTGGGACATGCATCACTTGCTCTACGACAATCAAAAGGCGTGGCACGGGCAATTTGATGTGCGTCCAACCTTCGAAGGTTACGCAAAACAGATCGGCATCGATGTCGAACGATTTAAGCGTGAGATCAACAGCGATCTGGTTGCGCGCCGAATAACAGAAGACGGGAAACGCGCGCGCTCACTCAACGTGGGCGGCACGCCCACTTTGTTTATGAATGGGCGCGAGATGCCTTTCGAAACTATCATCAATGAAGAAAAGTTTCGCGCCGCTATTAAACAGGAACTCGAATCAGCAAAACGATGAGTCAACAAGTTGCTGACGCAACAGACAAACACATTCCCACCAACTCCTCATTGCTAACAAAACGATCGACGTACATCTACACTGCTGTAGCCGTAATCGCTCTGCTCGGGCTTGCCGACGCCACTTACCTGACGATTGAACACGTCACAGGACAGAGCGTTCGTTGCACGATCATCGCCGGTTGCTCGGAAGTGTTGAGCAGCAAGTATGCGGTGGTTGGCGGATTCCCTTTAGCGATGATTGGTGCGGCCGCTTACTTCGCCGTGTTTTCGCTCGCCACACTGACAGCTTTTGGTTACCGGTTCGCGGGTACGCTTTTGAATTTGTTAGTTGCAGCGATGTTATTGGTTAGTCTATGGCTCGTTTATCTGCAAGCTTTCGTAATCCGCTCGTTTTGCCAGTACTGCCTTTTCTCAGCCGCAATCACATTTGTCTTGGCCATTCTGTTACTGATCCGCTGGCGCAAGCCTTGATTTGTGCGCTCCAAACAAACCTTGTAAGGTATCCAAAACATTTTTTAAGTGCGGTGACTTGTCACCGCTTTGTTAATCGCAGCGATAGCGGCGACAAGTCGCCGCACTCCAAAGAGAGGTATCAATGGAGCAAAAAACGGCAACGGTCGCGGATATCTTTCGACGCGCGCAGGCATTTCGCCTGGAACAGCCCGACTGGAGTTATAAACAGATCAAGCAGGCGCTGGTGAAGGAGTTTTCAAGTGGATCGCTTCCTCCTTTGTATAACCTAACGATTCCCGAACAAGACGCGCGCGCCCCGGAAGAAGACTGGTCAGCAGGGCTTTCGCTCGTGCGTCGAGGAATACAGTTTCAGGATTGGAACGAGATTGCGAATGGCATCATTCTGAGTCTCGAACAAACTGAGAATTACGAAGCACAGCATGGGCCCGAAGGTGACCGGGACGATTGGCACGATCGCAGTGTCGGAATCGACGACGCCGTGGAGAAGGGTGTGGGAAAGTGGATGCCGGATGAGTTGCGGAATCTTGTAGAGGGACAGAATAGGAAATGAATGGTCTTAGACCTTTGGTCTTTGGTCTTCGGCCTTGCTCTGTAGTCTTGCTCTTTGACTCCGTTAGGAGTCGCATGTTTATAGATCGCGAACACCACCTCTAAGCTTCGCGGTTCGGACGAGCGGACATGATCTTGAGTTAGAACATCGCAAGTTGATTGTCCGCTCGTCCGAAGCGCGCTAAAACAATTGTGCTGATCAGATCTATAAACATGGCACTCCTAGCGGAGTGAAACCACGAACAATAGAACCCAAGACCACTGACATGAGTTTTCTCGACAATCTATTCCAGGATCCAAAATACCAAACAACCGATCCTCGCAAGCCTGAGGAGGTCCAGGATCCGGATGTCATCATTAGTCCCGACACACGTCGGAGCAATCGCATGCCGCCTGGACAATCGCGCACAAAGAAGTGGCCGGTGCTCGACGCGCATGGAGCACCCGAAGTCGATCTCAGCACCTGGACATTCTCAGTTAACGGCCTGGTCGAACATCCTCTCGAGTGGTCCTTGGATGAATTTATGCAACTCCCGCCTGTGCGCGTTTACGCTGACTTCCATTGCGTCACTCGCTGGTCGCGTTTGGATAACGTTTGGAGCGGCGTAGCGACGCGAGAGATCGCCGCGCGAGTGGGCATCAAGAAGGAAGCTAAGTTTGTGTTGGCGTTCGCGCACGACAGCGGTTGGACCACAAACGTGCCGCTCGAATATTTCTTGAAAGACGACTCGCTATTTGCCTGGGCGCACGATGGCCAACCAATCCCGCCGTCACACGGTGGTCCTGTTCGTTTGATCATTCCTCAGTTGTACGCTTGGAAATCAGCCAAGTGGGTAAAGGGCGTGACGTTTCTCGAGCATGATGAAGCCGGCTTCTGGGAAGAAGGCGGTTACCACATGCGCGGCAATCCCTGGGCGGGTGGTGATGGTGAACGATTCCGCTGGTAAAAGACAGGGCAGCGGGCAGGAGCAGATTAATTCCATATGTCATTTGCCATTTTTCATTTGTCATTTGGGAGACCACGGACATATGACCAATGAATGCCAACTCCCGAAATGAAACCGGTCACACCTAAAGACGCCGCGGCGGTCATTCTTCTCCGACAAAACACAGACGCCACAAATCCTGAGGTCTTCTGGGTGAAGCGTAGCTATCAACTCGCTTTTCTCGGTGGCTTTCACGCTTTTCCCGGAGGACAGATCGACGAAACTGATGCGGCCGTCGATGTACGAAATGCGCCGGACGCCACTAGTGCGACAATGCTCAGTGGCGCTGCGCGCGAACTGTTTGAAGAGCTCGGTGTATTGGTGGCCCATGGCGGCGAGGCCCTGACAAAAGGACAACGCGAGTCGCTTTTGGACGATTTGAATTCGCAGCGCCTGGCGTGGCCTGAGTTGCTCAAGCATTACGGCTTGCATCTCGACGCCAACGACTTCACGTTTGCCGGCAGGTGGGTGACACCGCCGTTTAGTCCGCGTCGATTCGACACATGGTTCTTTCTCGTTAATTGCCCGCCGAGGCAGGAGCCTCACGTTGTTCCCGGTGAATTGATTGAGGGCGAATGGATTTCTGCTCGCGACGCGTACAGTCGTTGGCTAAGCACCGACGCTCTTGTTGCTCCACCAACGCTGCATGCACTCTCCACGCTGTCTCGCGGGCTCACGTCGGATCTAATCGAACGATTTCTCGATGTGCCGCAATCGCATGGTGAAACTGTGCGACGGATTGAGTTTTATCCGAACTACATTTGCTTTCCCGTCCGTACGCCAACGAGACCTCCGGCTACACACACGAATTGTTATGTCGTGTACACCTCCGAGGAGATTTTGATCTTCGATCCGGGCTCGCCTTACGAAGACGAACAACAGGCACTCGCGCAATTCGTCAAAGGATTGGTGGATGAAGGTCGTAGTGTGAAAGCGATCGTCTTGACGCATGTGCACCCGGATCACGTGGCGGGCGTTAATCCTCTCATCACTAGTCTCGGTGGTGGAGTGACTGTCGCTGCTCATCGAGAAACAGCCGATGCTCTAAACGACATCAGCGTATCTCACTTCATCGAAGACGGTGAGATGCTGAGCCTTGCCGGAGATCCTTCAATTAATCTTCAGGCTCTTCACACCCCGGGTCATGCGCGTGGCCATCTGTGTTTCCACGACGATGATCGAGGAATTCTTCTGACAGGCGATAATGTTGTCGGACTAGGATCTGTCTTGATCGATCCGCCGGAAGGCAATATGAAGCGATACTTCGACTCGCTCGAACGAATTCGATCCCTGGATGGGGTGAAAGTGTTGTTCGGTGGGCACGGTCCACTGGTGGCAAACGCTTACGCGAAGATCGACGAGTACATCAATCATCGACTGGAACGTGAGAAGAACATCCTGGCGGCAATCCGCGCAGGCGCAGCTACTCCGAAAGAGGTGGTCGCACGCGTTTATACAGATGTGTCCCCCAAAGCTCATGCATTGGCCGAACGAGCAGTGCTGGCTCATGTAGAGAAACTCGAAGCGGACGGCGAAGTGCGTCGCAACAACGATCAATTCGTCGCAATCCAGAGCAAGTAGACTCCCCGATTCTGCAATCCTGTCGTTTCCAGTTACAATCGCTCGAAAACTGTATGAAACTGCCAACTACATTTGGGGAACTCAAGGCATCCGGGTTTAGAACGCGCTCAGTGAAAGACGAGCTGCGGGCAAACCTGATCAAGAAACTTCGCGCGGGTGAAAAGCTATTTCCGGGAATTGTCGGCTACGACGACACCGTAATTCCGCAACTGGTCAATGCGGTCCTGGCGCGACATAACATCATCCTGCTCGGTCTTCGCGGACAAGCGAAGAGCCGCATCATTCGTCAACTCACGGAACTGCTTGACGAATCAATACCCGTCATAGCTGGTTCGGAAGTGAATGACGATCCGTTTCAACCGATTTCAGCCTTCGGTAGACAGACGCTCGAGGTACATGGCGATGAGACGCCGATCAACTGGGTCGGTCGAGACGCACGCTTCGTCGAGAAACTTGCGACACCGGACGTCACTGTCGCTGACATAATCGGCGACGTCGATCCCATCAAGGCAGCGAAAGGCGGTCATCTACTCAGCGATGAACTGACTATTCATTACGGCCTATTGCCGCGCGCCAATCGCGGGATCTTTGCCATCAACGAGCTGCCCGATCTCGCGGGGAAGATACAGGTTGGTCTCTTCAACATCATGCAGGAAGGCGACGTGCAGATTAAGGGTTACCCGGTGCGTTTGCTGCTCGATGTCCTCTTATTGTTTTCGGCGAATCCGGAGGATTACACCGCGCGTGGAAAGATCATCTCACCACTCAAAGATCGAATCGGCACCGAGATAATGACGCACTACCCGAAGGAACTACAGACGGCGATACAGATCACGCGGCAAGAGGCATGGACGCGTCGCGATGGCAACGAGCTAGAAATTCCTGAGTTCATTCAAGAGATCGTCGAGCAGATCGCCTTTGAAGCGAGAGACGATAGTCACATCGACAAACATTCCGGTGTTTCGCAGCGGATGCCCATCACGGTGATGGAGTCGGTGGTCTCGAATGCTGAACGCCGAGCGTTGTTGACTGATGAAAACCCGATAGTGCCGCGCATTGCCGATATCTATGCCGCAATCCCTTCGATGACGGGCAAAATGGAACTCGAATATGAAGGCGAGCAGCTTGGCGCCAATCGCATCGCGCGCGACTTGATTAAGCGAGCGGCGGGCGAAATCTTTGAGGGTTACTTTGTCGGTATTGACTTCAACCGTACAGTCGAATGGTTCGACGCTGGTAATAAAATACTGCTGGCCGATACGGCTTCAGCGGAAGAGTGCCAGGTTTTGTTGGAGAGCGTCCCGGAGTTGCTCGACACAGCGACAATTCCTTTCGACTTTAAACGATCAGAAACGGCGAAAGCAGTTGCGGCGTGCGAGTTTGCGCTTGAAGGCTTGTATGCGGAGAACAAGATCAGTCGTAACGAAGAGGGCGGCTACGCGGCAGTAACCAAAGCGCGTAAAGATCGCCGCGGAATGATCTACGACGATCTGACCGAGACGGGAAAGTATAGTTGATTGAAGATTGTTGATTTTTGATTTTTGATTGACCCGACCCGGCGGCGGCTTTTCAAATCTTCAATCTTCAATCTTCAATCTTCAATCAAAATGAAGTTCACTCGTTATTCAAAATTCAAAGGCTTCGACGTCGCAGGTATCAATCTCGGCGAATTGATGGACGCGATGTCTGACGCTCTTTTGGATTCCGGCTACGACGACGACTATTACTGGACGCGCCAGCGTAAGGGTCGAGATACATCTCTTGATGCGTTGCGCGCTGCGTTGCTTCAGGCTTTGATGAACCAGGGTCTCGTTAACGAA
>DATJKB010000706.1:0-7873 GCA_035491875.1 Pyrinomonadaceae bacterium
AAAGCCGCCAAAGGTGCGAAGATTCTGCCGACGCCTTCCGGATTCATGATGAATGGGCCCATGTGATCTTTTGGATCAGAATCAGTTTTGAAATCGGGCACGTCATTGCCAACCCACTTCTTTTCGTTCGGATTCCACCAAACCTGACGCCGCTCCTGATCCCAGGGTTTGCCCGAAGGATCACACGAGGCGCGGTTGTACATGACTCGTCGATTTGCCGGCCACGACCATGCCCAATTCGAAAAGATCCCTAAACCGGATGGATCGTCTGTGCTCCGCCGCTGAGAAAGCGCACCGGCTTCTGTCCACGAACCGGAGTACAACCAATTGCCACACGCGGTCGTTCCGTCATCACGAAGCCAGCCAAAACCTGGTAGTTGTTGACCCGACTTGATAGTTTGTCCTGGGAACATTTGTTCATCAGTCAAGTCGCTAAGCGCGCGACCGTTGATTTCTTTAGCGACCTCTGCAAGCGAGGGATTCTCTGGCACCGTGTAAGGCCACCAGAGATTGGATATCGGATCCGGAAACTTTCCGCCCTCTGTTCTGTAAAGATTACGAACGTTCAAAAAGATTCGAGCCAGAATTTCCTGATCCACTTTTGCTTGTCCGGGAGGAGGAACCGCCGCGTACTTCCATTGCAGCCAACGCGCTGAATTCACGAACGTACCGTCTTTTTCAGCAAAGCCAGCGCCGGGCAATCTGTAAACAGTAGTGTTAATTCTGCTCATCTCCTCCGTAGTTGTGCCTGGGGCTTTCCAGAATTCGCTCGTCTCCTCCGGGTATATGTCGCAAACCACCAACCAATCCGCCTTCTTAAGTGCCTCAATGTTCTTGCGAGAGTTTGGACCAATCGCAACTCCGTTCATGCCAAACGCAAAAAGGCCTTTAACTTTGCCTGCGTACATGAAGTCCCACATCTCGGTCCATGAATACTTGCGATCGATTTTAGGAAGATAGTGATAGGCCCAGTCGTTATCTTTCTTCGCCGCTTCGCCATACATCGCTTTCAAAAACGAGACCGTGAACTTTGGCGTGTTGGACCAATAATTGTACGAGTCCCACGCATCCGGCTTGGCCGGCGTCGGCGTTGTTCGCTTCAAGTAGGTCGCTAAATCAACGTCGGAAGGAGCTGGAATCTTGAGGTAGCCTGGGAAGATGTCGAAAACGCCACCCATGTCGGTGGCGCCCTGGATGTTCGAATGTCCACGCAATGCATTAACGCCGCCGCCGGCGCGTCCGACATTCCCGAGCAGTAGTTGAAGGATTGCGGCGGTGCGAATAATTTGAGTGCCTGTCGTGTGCTGGGTCCAACCGACCGCATAGATGATCGTCGCAGCTTTTTTCATGTCGCCGTCTTTACGAACAGACGTGAACAGGTCGGCCGCTTTCAAGAATTGGTCTTTTGGAATGCCGGTGATCCGCTCAACCATCTCGGGCGTGTAGCGCGAGTACTGTTTCCTCAACAGCTGGAAGACGCAACGGTCGTGCATCAACGATAAATCGTAGGCTGTGTTAGGCGGCAACGATGGCGGTGGCTTCTGTCCTCCTTGAGCCGCCGCACCAGTAGGTCCGGCGGCTTGATGGCCACCACCGGTTTGACTGCTCATAACGCCGCCAGCCGATGACTGGCCCTTCTCTGGAGGAGTTGATGGTCTCGACGAAACTGCGGGTGAACCTCGTTCGAAGTTGTTTTGCGGGGCGCTACCCGTCTGCCCCTGGTCGCCGGAACCATTCTTTGCCGTCGCGGTTGGACCTAGATTGCCACCCTGTTCGTAGTTCCACGTGTCTGTCGCGTAGGTGTCGGTTCCATCAAAACCAGAAAACAGACCATCTTCGGGAAGTTTGAATCCCTCTTTAACCACGAAGGCAGCGTTTGTGAAATTGATCAGATAGTCTTTCGCGATCCGATTGTTTTCGATCGCGTATTTGATGAGTCCACCAAGAAAGGCAATGTCCGAGCCGGCGCGTATCTGAAGAAACAGATCAGCGGTTGCTGCCGTCCGTGTGAAGCGCGGATCGACAACGATCATTTTGGCGTTTCGCTTTAGCTTGGCTTCGATCGGCCACTTGAAACCACACGGGTGGTTCTCGGCCGGATTGCCACCCATGATCAACATCATGTCGGTGTTCTTGATGTCGATCCAGCCGTTCGTCATTGCGCCGCGTCCGAAGGTGGGCCCCAAACTGGAGACCGTGGGCCCGTGTCAAACTCGGGCCTGCGTTTCGAAGTAGCAGACGCCCATGCCGCGCATGGCTTTTACCGCCAGATAGTTCAGCTCATTGGTATCAGTGCAACCACCTGTCCACGCAATTCCTTCGCAGCGATTAACCGTAAAACCGCGCTCGTCTTTTTCAACAAAAGTTTCGTCGCGAGTTTTCTTGACCCAGCGACCGATTTCCCGAAACGCATCGTCCCACGAAATGTCTTCCCAGTGATCCGATCCAGGCCGGCGGACCTCCGGGTTCCTTAGCCGGCGTTCATTGACAATGTCCTGCTCTAACGAAGCGCCTTTAGGGCATAGAGTTCCCCTGTTAATCGGATGATCGGGATCGCCTTCGACGTGGACAACCTGCGGAGTGACGTTCTTCGCTCGGTCACCGATGGTGTGAATGATCACGCCGCAGCTGACCGAGCAGTAGGGACACGTACTACGAGTCTCGGTAGTACGATCAATCTTCAGTCCCTGTGTCTGCGCATAGACCGGCCCCAAATCGAAGCCAAAGGCTGAAGCGGTTGCGACGCCAACAACTGTTGTCTTAATGAAAGTTCGTCGAGAAATTGACATACAACTGCCTTTCGTCGACCGAAAGAAGAGGGGGTGCTAGTGAGGTTATCGACGGTTGTAAATCAGGTCGCGCTCAGATTACCCGATGGACCATAAGACGGCGTGACCATGAAGTAACATTTTCTTCACTTTTGAATGTCCGAGTTATAGACCAACAAGGTTGATTTCGAGTTTGGTGTATTCGCGTTCAAGGGCCCACAGATCCAGAGACGCACTTCCGACGTCATCAACGAGAGGAGAGGCGTTTCCGAGCTCAGTTAGATCAACGCTCTTTACGTATCGCCGACACGTCTCGCAAATCTCAATCTTGATATGAGCGAATTGTTCTGCCTTGAAGTAAGCCAATTTCGCTGGCGCTTCTTCGCCACAGCTCGCGCAAGCAACTCGACGATACGACCACTCATAGAGACAAGTTGCACACAGAAGATTTCTACTGCCGCCATCTGCTGAGTCGCTTGCAACTCGGACACTGACCTGAGGCAAGCCGCCGCACTCAGGACAGTTTCTTTCGCTCGCGGGCGTCTTTGCGCCAAAAGGTTTTCGATTGTTCTGCCAACACCAATAGCCGTACGGCTGAAACAACGCCTTCGCAAAGAAGTGCGTTGGCAATCGGTGATTCGCGTACTCGAGAAGCATTTTCGAGATGTCACCAGGTGCCGCAGTTCTTAACGTCTGCATTTCGCTGGAAAGCTGCGGTGAAGCGGTTTCTTTGATCGCTTTAAGAAGCAGCGGCATAGCTTCACTCAACAGCTCAACGTCGACGGCATCATGTTTACGGAGAAACTCGTAGATATCTCGCTGCGCTGAAAGAACACTTGCATAAAAAGTCAGCAGCCCATTTGCAGCCGACTGCCTGGCTAATTCGTTAGCTCTGTTGATTTGTTTATCCCAGAAAGCTAGGTCCATGGCAGAGCAAGTGTCCTAATTTGCTGTTTTCTGTGCAAGCTCTGAATTCTCCGCGTCTCTGCTTATCGTTTCTTCAAGACGACACAGACGCGGAGGTGACGAGTGACTTTGCGTGAACCAAACGAGCTCTTCAAGGACGGCTTTGCCGCCTGAGGGGAGGCGAGGCTCTGCCTCGCCGTAACGTGCCCCACACCTTCTGGGCTGTGCCCTTGGTTTGGTCTCTGACCTTCGGTTGTGTTGGTTCCAATCAAATGGTTGGTTTTCGCAGTGGAGAGGGCACAGCCCGAACCAAGGGCTTAGCCCAAACGAATTGCCCGTTACCGCGAGGCAGAGCCTCGCCTCAGATCAGGCGGCAAAGCCGCCTCTGAAGGCTTAGTTAAGACAGCAAGAAGCTGTGCACTTGTTACGCAGAGCGACACAGAGAAGGAATGCAGAATAGGATTAGACCGCTATGGTTTGGCTTGAGTCTTCGATCGCTGCTTTTGTGGGGGCGGCTGCTGCTGTAAACAAACTTCAGCCACGCTCAGTGTGGTTTGTGCCCGCAAAAGTTTATCCGCGAAAAGCTGTGCTTGAGAGTGTGTTCCCTCCAAGTCCGTTTTCGCAAACGACGTGAAGACTGCTTGGGGATCTAATCCAGGCATGAAGAACCGGGCCTCACGATACCATCCTTTTCCTTTGACCCTCTTGACCAGTGTTGGATATTTATCGGCGAAGTCAGGACGAGAAATGCCGTTCGTCAATTCTATCGCGCTGCGCAACACTTCCATGGATCTACTTACATCACTCTTTCTATAGACATCAGAGGCGTTGAATAGGATAAGAGCGGTAAAGATCGTTCTGGGAGATTTTTGAGCTTCTGCAACCGCGAGTTCCAGCGTGTCACGACCATTGATATCGCTAACCGGCAATGCGAGCGCCGCTTTCCCGATCTGGAGATAGAGATAGGCACGCGGTTCGATGTCTCCCAGCCTCGCCGCAAGCTTTGTCGCGTCTTTAAGCTGTTTCGCCTTGACCGCGTCGAGCCCGCGCGTGAAGTAAAGCCAGTCGTATAAGACTGCGCGGATGGTCGAATCTGTGACCTTGTCGATTGTAGGCGCAACAGTTTCCACAGGCTCAGCAGTAGTGTTAAGTATCCACTGCGTAAAAGTTTCCTGACGCTTCTCGACGTCCGTCAACTTCTCCGCAGCTTCGATTTGGTCTTCAAACGTCTCCGTTCTTGTGTCACTCCCGTTCCTTTCCGTCAGTGTGTTCTGTGTTTCAAGCGGCAGTGAGACCTTAATCCGCTGCTGCGCCTGGGTCATCGGTTCAGCGAGATCGGGATTGTTTTTGCGAACGTGGGGTTCGACCCGCGTCAATACCTGAAGGATATGAGCGGTACCTGGAAGCCAGTTGTAGTTGTCACCGTCGTCGAGCGGTACCTCCATCGCCTGTTGTGCTCGCTGAATGAGAAGCTGCACAAATTCGCGTTGAAGCGATGGATTAGGAGTGAAACTACCGGGCACTTGATACTGGCCGAACACCGGCATGTCACCTCCGTACTCAAATGCAAACGGGTACGCCTGAAGATAAAGAAATTCACGCATCGGTTTCTCACGATAGGCGAGTAGCGCCCTTTCGTAGAGATTGTCAGCAGCGACCTGATTCACTTTCGCGAGCTCGTAGAGGAACCTCGTAAGTTCAGAATTTGCCGGATAGCCAAGGCCTGTGTCCGCAAGGTTCATCGCGGTGTTTGTATCGACAGCAACAAGCTTAAGAGCGGCGCTGAACAGTTTCTGTCCCGTAAGTACGGCTGCGCGGGGATCTTTGACCGCAAATTCTTCAGCAGCTTGCTTGTCTTGCTGAAGCGCTTTTTTGGTGAGCGCTTTGGCAAAGCTCGCCTCACGCTTAGCGACCGTGCGAATAACCAAATACCTTTGATCTTCCTGAAACATAAGCAGCATCTTGACGGGTTTCGACAGATTGGTCTGCTCGTATTCCGTTGCAACGTCAAACGCTTCAGTAAACGCAGCGCGAGATCGCTCGTTGTCGAGTGGCCATAAAAGGTCGGCAGTGCGAATCAATAACGTGATTCGTTGAAGTGGATCGTCGAGCGTCTTGCTCACACTGATCTGTTCTCGAATACTATCTACAGCTTCGTTTTTCCGACATGTAGCGCCTGAAGGTTGCGCCGGATTCTGCGCCATCACCTGAGCTGCGGCAAAGAGAATCGTAAGAATGCAGATACTGACGAGTGCGCGCGAGTGATTTTGAATTGGACCTAACGACAGCATAGGAGACGTTCGCCGAGTTTTAGTTACTTAAGTGTATGGTACAAACGTCAGGTCAGTAGAGAGGTTCCTTTATTTTCAGATCGAGCGGTGGGATGTCTGTAACCAAGGTTGCTTTATTCAGTACCATTTGCGGTAGCGGATGGCCTGGCATCAAGTGCGGTACTCTCGACGCTTGCCAAGTAGCGTTACTTGATCCCAAGCCATCCGCAAACGCGAACGTACTCAATGCGCCACTCCTACTGCGATGCGCATCAGTGAATCACAATTCCTACGCCGATACGGAGGTTGTCTTGGGTCCTCTCGCCCAGTCGCATCGGATTGTAATCTACCTGAATAGCCCTGATATCAAATCGGTCGCTCGCGCGAATATCCAGGCCGCCTCCGAGTGCTGCGCCGAAAAATGTGTTCGACCGAAGATGTTCAGCTGGACAGTTAATAAGCGCAGCGCACGCCTCCTTTGTGAAGGTGAAGCGAGTGCGCTCATAACCGACACCCGGTAGCGCATGGGCGAATGGTTTGAAGGTCGCTTCCGTGGAGTTGTCCTTAATCTGAACTCCTGTGAGAAAGTTATAGAGACTCGTGTGGATGTCTACCGCTCTCTCGATCGTGTCATATCGGACAGTCTCGCGTTTATAGAACCCTGAAACGTCACCCTTCAATCCAAAGTAGCGTGAGAAATTGCGTGTAATTGATGCGTTGAACCCCTGAAAGCCCTCGCGCTTCTCGATGAATTCCCCGGTATCTGGATTGTAATCACCTGCGCCGGTTTCCATCCGGTTGTGCGAATATCCCCCAAAGATCTCCCACCGTTTGTAGTCGGCTTGCGCAACGGCAATTGAAGCGCATGCAACAATGATCGGCGTCAGCAGAAAAGACTTAGCCACGATGTTTCTCCTTTCGGGTTGCGTCTGACCCATGCAGACTTTGTTTCAAACGATCGGGGAGTCGCCTAATAGATCAGGTCACTTTAGGAATCGGCGGCAGCTTAGCTGGTTCAACTCCGTCGGTTCGAAACTTCTGGTTACAATGAACTTGAGGTTACAAACCGATCGAGAATTGCACTGACGATTGCATTTGTGATGGGGCCGAAGCGTTTCATGTATTCAGAGTTCTTTCGGTGAGATTAGGTTGTCCGGTACTAATCGCTGCATATTCAGTATCCCGACACGTCGGGATAGCGGATGACCAACGATCAAAGGGGAGTCCGGGCGAATTTGCGAGCTAGTGCGTGTGGTAGGAACGTCGAGCGAAAAGAGTGGTTCCTTTGTCAGCCCGGTCGCGCATAACTTGTGGGGCGCGGTGCTGATTTGATTCTGATCGGCAGTTGAGGCGCGCAACAAACCTTTGTCAGCCTATCGCGGTCTCGCTGCATCTCGGGATCACTGGCCAACCAGTTCATCGTTTCCCGCAGTACCTTCGCAGCATTCTCATCGGGCGGCTCAACCACACGATAGTGAATCCATGGCCCATCGCGTCGCGCGGCAACAATGCGCGCCCGGCGCAGATATGCAAGATGGCGGCTAATCTTTGGCTGGTGAGTCTTAAGAATCTCAACAAAGAAACAGACGCACACCTCATCTCTGCCCATCAAATTCAATAGCCGCAAACGAGTTCGATCCGCGAGCGCCCTGAAAAAAGACTCCTTATCAAACGACCTGTGCTGCTTGTTCATAGAAGCGAATTGTAGCACATTCAATATACGCCTTGACATATGTCCCTCCGGTCCTGCATACTCCGCACGACATACGCATAGGCGTATGTCGGGTTGGTCCAATCCGGCCAGCTGGCTGAGCTGCAGAAAATAAGGAGAAGAGTTATGTCTGAGTACAATGTGCGGGCTTTGAAAGCACACCTGGCTTTGAATGTTCGCGATGTAGAGCAAAGTATCGAGTTTTATCGAAAGATGTT
>DATJKB010000707.1:0-3390 GCA_035491875.1 Pyrinomonadaceae bacterium
GATGAAATACATTTTGCTTCTCGTAATCGGTGCAGTGCTTGGAGGCGGCGCAGCCATCCATTTCCTTGGTGCGCCGCGAGCGGGTGCTGCTCCGGGTTCTCCTGTCAAAACGCCGGAAGGAAGCCCCCCTTCCACTGTGGTAATAACGTTGGACCAGGGAGTGATTGATGCTGTTTTGGCAACAACCTTTTCCGGTCTTGGCGCACCGACATTTCAACTGGGCCAGAATTCCGCTGGCGAAAACAACGGTCCCGTTGCGGCCGCCTATCAAGGTGGCTGCACTAACACGATTACGTTGCTGTCAGAGGGAAGCGGTGCAAAAACGAGTGTGCAGTTCAAAGGCGGAAAGATTACGGCACCGATTGCCTTCAACGGGAGTTACAACCTGATGGGCAACTGCATGCAGTTCAAAGGATGGGCTCAAAGTAATATTACCTTGTCGTTCGACGCAGATAAGCAAACTGTTTACGGCCTGGTTGATGTCGAGGGTGTAAATCTCGAAGGCGTTTCACCAGTAGCGAACAGTTTTGTAACTGCGTTCGTTCAGGGAGCTATCAATCAACGCGTGAATCCGCTCGTGCTCGTGACGGAAAGACAGTTGTCGTTGATGATTCCTGTTAAGGCCAGCAACGGAACGGTCAAGTCACACGCTAAAGACGTGCGCGCAGAGATCCTCGACGGTTCGCTGAAGTTGCACGTTACTTATGAGTGGAGTGGACTGAAGGGACAGATACAAGGGTAAGCTTAGTTCAGAAGCTGCGAATCATTGGTTAGTTATCATTTGACAGTTATCAGTTATCATTTGGATTCATATCCAAGGCGTGACGTGGTTCCCTAAATGACAATTGATAACTGTCAAATGATAACTGACCAATGATTCTGAGAACCGCTTACTCCGGCGCGTTAGTTTTTAGGTCGACCCCGACGCCGTGTCTGTAGGCCATCTCGCCGCCGAGCCAACCGGAAATTGAGATTAGAATCACGCCTACCAGCGACAGTAAGAACGGTATTGTCAGCTTGTTCCCGATCATATCGCCGCCACCGAACTTGTTCATCCGGAAATACAAACTGATCGTAAACACAACCAGCGCGGCGATGTTCAAACGCGCGTGCCAATTCGCAATTTTAACCACGCGTGGATCTTTCATACCGGTCCAATCGATAATCCCTGCGACCGCAGCAGCCAGTGCTCCTAAACAACCTGCCGCAATCATGGATTTCGAGACGAGCAGCCAACTCGGATTGCGGTTGAAGTAGAACCAGATGTCGAATGCAAACGACGTTACCCAAAGACCAATGGGAAAGGTGACGAGCATCGGATGAATCGGATGTCCGCCGATACTGGCTTTGGTAGCCATAGGAAAACCTCCTTCGGAGTGAGAAGCGTCCCTGTTAGGACCGAACTAAAATAAAGGGGTGTTTAAGTGTGGTCCTATTCTGGTCCGTGAGGCGTTACGCGTCAAGGCTGCGCAGGGTCGATGAGTGGGGGTTTGCAGACACCACCCGCTTCAGCGGCGTGGAGCTTCAACTTCAGCCTAGCCCAACCTTGTTATTTAGTTTTTGCGCAGTTTCGATTGCCAGCGCGTGGAAATCCAACTTGATTGAAACATTTCAAGTTCAACTTCCACGCACTGGCAATCGAAACTGCGCAATATATTAGAGTAGCTGAGGCTGGGTTGAAGTTGAAACTCCACACGCCGCTGAAGCGGGTGGTATCTAGCACTCGAGCACTACGCGACATCTGTCTTGGTCCCGCTCTCAGCAAGCGCGCGCTGCCGTTCGAAATGATCTGCGATGTCCTGGGCCGTCTTGCGCCCGACGAACGGAGTCAACTCAATCACACTCGCTTTCGCTACGCGTTGGATTGAGCCAAAGTGGCGTAGCAGTCGTCCTTTTCGTTTTTCGCCGACACCTGGAATCGCGGTCAGTTCTGATGTGAAGTCGCGAAGCTCGCGTCTCTTGCGATGATAGGTTACGGCAAACCTGTGCGCTTCGTCGCGAATCATCTGCAGCAATCGCAGAATCAAAGAATGCGGATCGAGATAGATCGGTTCGTCCTCACGGCCTTTCAAGAGAAGGTAAGCCACGTCATTGTGTCTGAGCGGCGGCTTCACGATGCCCACCATCGCCACTGCCTCCAGTCCTAATTCGCGCATCGCTTCGGCGGCGCCATTCAACTGACCTTTGCCACCATCGATTACGATCAGATCCGAGAGCGGTTTCCCTTCTTCAAGTAGACGCCTATAGCGGCGTGTTATCACTTCGCGCATTGACGCCACATCGTTTGCACCATCAACACCTCTGATCCGAAACTTTCGATACTCGGAACGGTTCATTTTTCCGTTCTCACAAACGACCATGCCAGCCACGTTCTCGGCGCCTTGAATATGCGAAATGTCGAACGACTCGATGCGGGCCGGCAGTCGCGGCAACTCCAAAGTTTCCTGCAACTCCTCCAGCACTCGCTTCATGTCGGGTTTCAGAATGCGGAAGCGTTGTTCGAAAGCGAGCTTGGCATTCTTGTCAACCAGATCGATCATGTCCCGCTTCTCGCCGCGCTGCGAAAAGAACACTCGGACTCGCTTGCCTCGCCGCTTGCTCAACGCCTTTTCGAGAAGTTCGCGGTCCTCGAAGTCGACGGGAACATAAATTTCGCGCGGCACATAATCTGAAGCGTAATACTGCGAGAGCACGTCGCTCAAAAACTCCGCTGGATCAAATCCATCGTCAGCAAGATCTTCCCAAAAGAATTCGCGCCGACCGACGATGTGTCCCTCACGCATTGTGAACAACTGAAGCGCTAGTCGATTGCCTTCACGGTAATAGCCGAAGATGTCGATGTCGTCTTCGGAAGTGGTCGCCATCTTTTGCTGTTCGGATAGTCGAATTACCGTCTTGCGCAGGTCGCGATATTTCGCTGCCAGCTCGTACCGCGTCTCTTCCGAGGCTTCCATCATTCGCTCTGCGAGCGTATCCGCAAGCTCTTTGTTGCGTCCTTCGAGCAGCAAGCGCACATCGCGCACTGCCTCCTGGTATTGCTCGGGTGTGCACAGCCCCTTCACACACGGCCCAAGGCAGCGTTTGATGTGATACTCCAAACATGGACGAGGTGCCTTGCCGTCGATCTCGATGTCGCATGTACGCAACTGAAATGTGCGATTAATAAGGTCGATCGTACGCCGCGCAAGCGCTGCAGGCAGAAATGGGCCGAAGTACAAAGCACCGTCTCTTTGAATGCGTCGGGTGATGACAACTTTCGGGAATGGCTCGTTGACCGTGAGTTTCAGGTGCGGATACGACTTGTCGTCCTGTAGTTTGATGTTGTAGCGAGGTTTGTGCTGCTTGACGAGCGTTGCTTCAAGAATCAAAGCCTCGACTTCGTTGTCAGTG
>DATJKB010000708.1:0-10176 GCA_035491875.1 Pyrinomonadaceae bacterium
CAAATCAATTCGACACAGCCACCCGTCAACCTCTTTCGCGCAGTAGTTCTTCGTCTGGATCCAGTTGTTGAACGATCCGTAGATAGCCACCGCCTCGGCGTCCGTGTGTCCCGTCAGCTTAAAGGTTGTATTGCCGGTGACACTCGGTACTGCTGGCGGCATCTTCTTAACTCGAATATCTCCCGTCTCACTATTTAGAGTTAGACCAGTGACGTTGCCTTTTTCGTCTTTGACGAACGCGAGGTGAAGATCTGGATTCTCGCTATCGTAGAACCGCGACTCGGATTCCGCCATCACCCGTCGTGCCCTCAGGTAACCAGGCTTGACCCACAAAGAATCATCTTTAACGCTTACGTAGAGGACGAAATCATGCGTGAACTTCGGATCCAGTTCATATCTACCAACGTAACGTTTCAACACATCGGGCGCCACTTTTACTTCAGCGGTTGCGACAGCTTTTCGCGGGCTCGATCGCGCGATCAAATGTTCGTTCCTCGCAGAAATCTTCGGCTCGGGCTTGATACCGACAAGCGCCATCAGATGACTCGCCAGGGTTCCGCGCCAATTGAACATCGTGTGGTTCCCGTTAAATTCCGTGTAGTGGACCGAATATCCTTTGCCTTGGAGGGTATCTCTCAAATTACGATTGGCCCGGAGCAGGGGAGGGGGGATCGGCTGCCCTGGCGGCGCACCACCTGTGTTTTCCAAGAGTCCGGCCTCGAAGGAGAAGCGCAAAGGGAGACGGACGCTTGCGGCCAACTCGTGGGTTAACCATTCAAAGCCCTTTTCGTTGTCCGGCTTCCACCAGAAAGAACCGGATTGGGAAAGCACGTTGCCGAAAACCTCAGGATGCTTAAGCCCAACGCAGGCGGCCGCTAAACCACCCAGACTTGCGCCGCCGATGATCGTTTGCTCAGGTCTGTCCGTCGCGTGGTAATTAGCGCGCGCCCAGGGAACGATCTCCTGGGCCAGAAAGTCGGCGTATGCTGAACTGCATGACAACTCACGCCAGCGATCAGGATTGTCGACCATCACGGCGACTAGTGGCGGTATCAAACCCGCCGCGATCAAATTGTCTAGAGTGGTCGCTACGCGCGCTGAATTGACGTAAAGACCGCCGTCAGAAAGCACCAGCAAACCGTAAGGCTTCTTGTCGACAGCGTAACCGTGCGGAGTGTAAATCCAAATTGGTCGTTCATTGCCAAGTAGTTTGCTGATGAATTTGTCGCGTAGCACTCGTCCCGTAGAAACCTTGGGTCGAGCAACGCTCCAGAATTGTGACTCGGCAGATGGGAGCTCTGCCGCTGAATAGAAAGTCACTTCATACGGGTTCAGTTCGTTAGCACGTTCGGCAAACTGGAGTGGGTTAAGCGGGTCGATTCGCATCGCGTTTACGAAACGGCCGAGGCTGGTCCACTCTTTCGGGTCCGGGAGGTTCGTAGCGAGCCGATAGACGAAGCGCGTACCCTTTTGAAGCCGAAATGTCTTGTACCACAAGTCAGTGTCAAGCAGCCGCGTCATCGGCTTATCAATGCCGGGGAGATGAAACACGAAAACATTTGTCGTCTCTTCCCTGGCTCGCCACAAGATCGTCACCAGCACGTCGCGATCATTCCCGGGCACTCCCTCAATTATTGGCGCGCCGCTTTCCGCGATCTCTTTCCAAAAGCTATCAAGCGCCTTTCTATCGCCAGATGTGATCTGATCCTGAAGTATCGCAAGACGCGGACTTAGGGGCCGGTCGTCTGTCTTTCTGATTCCCTGATTCGCGTTTAGCTTGTTACTGGCCTGGGTGGAGGAGGTTGTTGAATTCGTAGTCAATATAAGAAGCAGGGTAAAGGGAATACTGATGAGCTTGTGTTCAAATGGAACTCGCATGATGGATACTCCTCCAAGAATCACTAGTCAGAGATTGGACCTCATGGACAGAGATCCACGGACAAGCCGAAGCGGTAAGTCCCTTCGTCTTCGTTGGATCGTCTTTTGTTTTTCGCTGTTGTTAGTTAAAAGAAGAAACGGAATCGTGATTAAGCACTAATTGAACATTCGCTCAACTGGTGTGCGTCCATGTTCATCATGCGCCTTGATTCCTACGCCGTGCGTCTCACATACATCACTCGAGAAACCTTTGTCTTGGCGAAAACTCTTGTCCTCATAAACGCCACTCGCACGGTCTGCCGCGAACTGCTTTGTTGAGATGGCGCGTCGACCGACGACAAACGTGCGTGCGAGAACAACGATGGCGACCAGCTGCCACAAGACACCGGCAAAGTTATGGTGCGGCATATTAACTGCCCATAGAGCTGCCCCGCCGGCCAGCACTGCGATGGTGATGTAAATTGCCATTTTCAAAACCGTTGAATTGACAGGGAGGCTGCGGCTGATTTCACAACACTTGGTTTTGACTCGGTCAAAGTCGCCGAAGCTTTGCCGGGCTGCAAGTCGCGCTTGGTCTGGCCTCATTCCGACCTCCATGTTGGCACGTGTCCGCATTTCAATATGGAAGCGCAATTCCGCCTCAACTTCACGCGCGATTTCATCAGGATGTCGCCAGGCGTGAAGAAATCGGATTGTGGCTTGGATCCAGGACATTTTTTCCCACCCCCTTAACTTGCGCGTAGCGCCTTCATGGTTGCACCTGCCAGGCGCTCCCAATTCTGCTCCTCGATGATCAGTTGTTTACGACCAGCTCGGGTCAGCTTGTAGAACTTTGCGCGCTGATTGTTGTCAGAAACGTCCCACTCTGATTCGACCCACCCGCGGCGCTCAAGCCTGTAGAGCCCGGGATATAGCGACCCTTCCTCGATCTTGAGTGTGTCATCGGAGATTTGTGCAATCCGTTGACCGACGCCGTAGCCATGCAGTGGGCCAAGCGAAAGGGCCTTCAGAATCAACATGTCCAGCGTCCCCTGAAGTAACCCCGCTTTTGATTTACTCACCAGCGCACCTCCTAGATGTTCTAGGGCCCCAAGATAACATTGGACTACCCAGATTGTCTAGGGAGTCA
The DNA here is from genome assembly GCA_035491875.1 of Pyrinomonadaceae bacterium. Lineage (GTDB taxonomy): Bacteria > Acidobacteriota > Blastocatellia > Pyrinomonadales > Pyrinomonadaceae > PSRF01. Next base: position 3,008 of record DATJKB010000708.1, read on the forward strand.
AAGCCCACTCTGGGATGGTCTTGGAGTTGTGCTGATTGGCGCTCGTGAAGATTCGAAAAGAAGAGGAAAACGGAAACGAGTGCTGGTAAAAATCAAACTGTTTTGCGAGCGACAGGTAAGTAATTCTGCTTCAGTTTCTCGTACAGGCAGGTTGGGGGGTATTGAGTATTCTTATCCTGACCCGCAAGGCGCCACATTTCGTTCCAAAGATGAATCGCATAAGTCCGCTCGTCGAATGACACGTCAAAACCAGGCTGCAAGACTTTGTGCCACTCTTGATAATCAAGGGCTTGTCGTATTGGGACTCATCTTGGGTTTCCAGCACTTGATCAAATATTGCGTGGGGAAATGCCAGATCTGCATCACTCGTTTTGCGGTAATCGTGATCTCATTCTCGACTTCGTTAGGATCAACTCGTTCATGCCGCAGGTGACCGCAGCATTTGAGGATGCGTGGCGGCAAACCAACCAGTCGAACTACAACGATGTCTTGAATGCATTTGCGCGTGCCGATACTGCCCTCAACCGAGGCGCTGATTCACCAATCTCTACAAAATGGTATGAGCAGTTGCGAGCAGCAGCGCGTGAGGATAGAGGATCCTAATCGTATTTAGTCACAGACAGTAGATCGAGTTAATCGACGAGCAGCCACGACGCGACTTCAATTCGGCAGATTCATCTTGCGCAGCAGTTCTTGGAAGCGCGGATCGTTTCGCAGATGGGCAAAGACATGTAGATTGCGCACCCAGGGCGAAAGTTTACCCTGCTCGTAGGATGTCTCGAGCGACCGGAGCGCTTCTTCATTGTCCCCAAGCGCCGCATGAATCACTGCCAGTTCGTAGCGATCTCCCTGAGTTCGTTTAATTTCTTCTACTGTTCTCAGCGCATCGGTGCGCTTGCCCGCCCGCGCGTATGCATAGCCCAGGCTCCAAAGGTACGCGGAGTTGATCGCTGCCGCCTTCCGCTGCGTGGCAATGGCCTCGTCGTGTCGGCCCGTATCCGAATAGGCGCGACCCAAAACTGACAGCGCAACCGGGAAATTTGGATTCAGCTCAAGTGACTTCTGACACTCGGGAATGGCTTCGCTGGATCGGCCGACCCACCAGTAAAGAGATCCCTGCCACGCAGGCCACAGGGGTGCCAGTGGATCCACTTCCTGCGCGCGCTTCATATACGCGAAGCCTTCATCCCAGCGATCGAAAAGAACGACGTACCATGCGTAGTGCGCGTCCGCAGCGGCCAGAGTCGGATTCAATTCCATGGCGCGCTTCAAGCGGCGATCTGCGCTCGGCCAGTCCCAGGTCTTCTCGTCGTACATAGTTAGTTGCGCCAACACCAGGTGCGCTTCGGCGATAGTCTCGTCGATTTCCAAAGCTTTGAGTGCTGCTTTGCGAGCTAGGTCAAATGCGTCTGGCGGCGGCGATGGACCATGGCCCAGGGTGGCATAGCCAAGCGCGAGATAGGCATAGGGCAGAGCATTCGTCGGATCTTTCTGAACTGCCTCATTGATGAATGCCAAACCCTTGGTCGTGCCTTCCGGCGTGGCCTGGTTCAGGTAGAACATCCCTTTTAGGTAGGCGTCATAAGCTTCGGGGTTGACAGTGCTCGTTGTTCGTACCTGATCCGCAGGCATCAACTTCAGCTTGAGCTCGTGAGCGATGGAGTTCGCAACATCACTGTGCAGTGCCATCACATTCCGCAAGTTTCGGTCGTATTTCTCAGTCCAAAGCTGATGCTCTTCGGGCAGAGCTTGGATTAATTGGACATTAATTCGCACATTGTCGCCTGACCTTATGACCGAACCTTCTAAGACTACATCGACGTTCAACTCCTGGGTAATTTGAGGAAGAGCTTTGCTGCTGTTCTTGTACTGCATCGCCGTGGTTCGAGATATCACGCGCAGCGATCCGAGTTTCGCCAAATCACTGATGAGTGCATCAGTCATTCCATCAGCGAAATACTCTTGCGCTGGATCGCCAGAGAGGTTCTTTAACGGCAGAACAACTAACGAACGGATTTGCGGTTGATTTGTCGAGGTCGATCGGCGAGACAGAACTGCATAAGCGATGAAACTGCAAACAAGGATCGCAACGATCCCGACGGCTGCAATTGCGCGCCCTCGCGTCCATACTCCACGATGAGCCGGGCGATCCATCATCACAGTTGACGCGGTCCTTGACTGCGGCTGGTGCTTCAATCTCTTCAGATCGTTAATGAGCTCTTCTGCAGACTGATAGCGTGCCGCCGGATCCTTTTGCAAACACTTGTGCACGATTCGGGCAAGCTCCGCCGGAGCCTCTGGTGCCTGATCGGTCAGCGGCGCCGGCTCGCGGTCAAGGATCGAGACCATAACATCGCCCGTAGATCTGGCCTGATGCAGCGGCCGCCGGCTCACCGCTTCGTAGAGCACAACCCCGAGACTCCAGATGTCTGTACGCGCATCTATCTCATTTCCTCTTACTTGTTCCGGTGACATGTACTGCACTGTCCCCACCAACACTCCAGGCGTCGTGTCCACCCAAGTTGACGAAGAAGGGTCGGAGGTTTCTGGTTCAGTCAACTTGGCCAGACCAAAGTCCAACACCTTAACGTAACCATCATCCCGAACCATGATGTTCTCTGGCTTGATATCGCGGTGCACGATCCCTTTGGCGTGAGCTGCAGCTAGGGCAGAGGCCACTTGAATCATGACGTCGAGCAACGCAGCCAGTTCAAGCTGCGTCTCCTTAAGAAGACTTCTGAGTGTCTTACCTTCGATGAATTCGGTAACAATAAAGTGAAACCCGTCGGCTTGATCTACCTCGTGGATCGTAAGGATGTTCGGGTGATTCAGCGCGGAAGCGGCACGCGCCTCCTGCTGAAAACGACGTAGGCGCTCTCTATCGCCGGTCAAATGGGCCGGCAGAAGTTTCAGCGCGACCTGGCGCCGCAGCGTTGTATCTTCGGCAAGATAGACTTCACCCATACCTCCTGAGCCGATCTTGTGAAGGACTTTGTAGTGTGAGAGTACCTGAGAGACCATTGCGATTTTTTCACCTCAGGATAGACTCGTTGTTATGAATGGTATTCAGATTCTATTCGTGTGAAGTTTGAGGCGTCAATTTTTCGGGGCTATAGTTTTAAAGGTTGTCAATTCGGTACGGCATAACCACAATTTGAGTAATTAACCTTGGCGTCTGCCAGATCCTGTAAATAACGGCACTGGTCCACCTCATAATCTGTTTCGGGTTCGAATCCCTGCGGGGGCACCAAGTAAGTAGCCCAACCGATCAAACTGCGTTGCGAGCGACAGGTAAGTAATTCTGCTTCAGTTTCTCGTACAGGCAGGTTGGGGGGTATTGAGTATTCTTATCCTGACCCGCAAGGCGCCACATTTCGTTCCAAAGATGAATCGCATAAGTCCCCTCGTCGAATGACACGTCAAAACCAGGCTGCAAGACTTTCTGCCACTCTTGATAATCAATTGGGCAAAAAGTCTGGTGAGTCGCTTTGTATTTCTCCAACGCGAACCTTTTGACTGCTTTGGCCATTAGTCTTGGGCCGGTCTCTCCCCAAACTAAACGCGCTGGGTTCTTCGTCTGGCAGACTTCCCAGGCGTACGCCATCACAACGCTCCCCGCCGGCGCCTTCACCGCGCCGCTGTTAACAACCTCGCGGCCTCTGTGGTTTATCTCGGAAGAGAAAACATACTCAGCTGGAAAATCAAACGGCTTCAGGCAGATGGTATCGCTATCGGCCCACCAGCCTCCCCGTTCGAGGAGTAGCTTATAACGAAAGAAATTGGAAAAACCGGCGTAGCTGGGACGGTGTTTGTATTGAAAGATGCGGGAGGCCGGCAATATCTCGCTCGCATCCATAACGACTGTTCCGGCTGGAATGTACTTCACGTCCTCGTAAACGTAGAGATGATAGTCATGCCCGTTGAGCAGAAACGAAGAGATCGACAACTGCTCCATCACTGAAAGCTCAGCGCCGATCCATAGCCCCTGAATTGTCTTGTTCATTTCCCTTGGACCTGAGTGTCCATTTTGCCCAACGCTAATTGGAGGATTGGCGGTCATACGAGGTTATTAGAACTCAAAGCGAGAACTAGCGACGGGTTACCTGTTTGCCTGCGGCGAGTTCTTCAAGAAACCAACGACATATTCCGATAAAACGTCGGCCATGATCGCATGTCCGCGGCTGTTCGGATGAATAATGTCTCCGAATTCAGTTTTCAAATTTTCCACTCCGACACGCATAAACGCATCTGTGACGTCAACGGTCTCAAACCCGGCACGCCGCGCCTCCAACTCGACTATGCGGTGCGCCGTGCGATGAGAGTATGTTTCCTGGTCGCCGATCAGGAGAGGTACGATCATTATTACTACTCGAAATCCATTTTCTCTCGAGCTCTTCGCGAGCTTTCGAAAGGAAAAGCGGAGTCGCCCGACGCGGTCCCGGTCCCCATAGTAGGTCGTGGACGGGTATCTAGGCGCGTCCTTCATTAGATTGAGGAGTTCGACCTCATCGTCACTTATGGCGTCAATCTGGTGTTCATACTCGCGGTGAAAAACCTCCGGTTGGTTCATATGACTCAGCCATCTTTTCAGTCTTATCTTCGCGATGTTAGTCGAAACAAACTGGGCCAGCCGCGATACGTAAAGGAAGTTCCGGTGAGACCGTCGCCACTCAATCTCCTGCAAATTCGTACTAGCGATACTTATATCGTTTAGGCAGTATGCGACAACGACCAGATTGGGGTGATATCTAAGTCCTCGAATCTCCAGCAGCGAAACCTCCTGCAGAGTGTCGTAACCACCAACACCAAAGTTCAAGATCTCTACGTCTCGGTTATCGGAATGCAGACGCTGTTGCAGCTGGCTGGAGAAATTGTCTTCCACACGCACGGAGTTACCGAAGGCAATGGAGTCGCCTAACACAATAACTCGTAGTCCTGGCGGACTGCTCGAAGGTTCGGGCCCCCGAAAGCCTTGCGAGTTAATCGTTATGCTGGTACCGGAAAAGTTGCCGGTGGCGCCGGGAGTAAGCTCATACTTCAAATCAGGATGGGCAGAAGCGCGCAATATATATTCTCTATCGTTACGCCAATCTCCGAGAGGGTTATAGCCATAGAGTCGCAACCCAATCTCAAGTGCGAGCAGAGTAATTAAGAATGACGCTGCGCTCAGCGCTATCTTTTTCCAGTAGTTACTTCTCATCTAAAGAAAACCACGCAACAAGCCATTTTCTTAAGTCAGCTCTAACCAACAGCATGATCACCACGGGGAAAATCATTGAAATCAAGCCGCCAAATATCACTCGCAGCAACGGTGAGGTAAGAAAGGTCAAAATAATGCTCGCAAGCAGGAGTCCAACTCCGGCCGCCGCCAGGGCGGATAGTGAAATTTTTAAGAGCTTTGACAAGATGCCCGGCAAAATCCTGTTTAGAGCAACAAGGCGGTTACTGCATGCAAACGTATATGCGATCACGCCCGCCCATGCTGCCCCGGGCAACCCGAAAACTCTTATCAACGGATAGAGTGCAGCAAGAAAGACTACAGCCTGCAGCGTTCGTCCCACGGCCACCTGTTCTGGCCTGTTCAATCCCCAGAACGCGGTGGAAATAATTTGCGCTAGCCCGCGTAGTGGTATGGCCAACGCCAGGACACGCAGAACCGTTCCCGCAGTGGCCCATCTGTCGCCGAAAAGTATTTGAACTATCTCTTCAGCCAGCAGAAGCAACGGCAACGCGATCGTGAGCATGATCAGCAACGAAATGGTGAAGACTTTAGTGAAGGCCTGCTCCAGACGCTTTAGGTGCCCGGAAGTAATTTCGGCATAGGCTGGGAAGAACACCGCATCAAGAGAAAAGACCAATATGATGATCGGAGCGCTGGCGATGTTGAAAGCCAGAGAGTAGTTGCCGAGTGCGCCCGTACCGAGTAAACGACCAACCATTACGTTGTCTGCCATGTTGGTGACAAATGAGGCGACTGCAATTACAAGAGTGACCTTTCCCAGGCTCAAGGCGCGTCGAAGAGCAAACTTTTCGAAGGCCAGATGCGGGCGATAGGAATGAAAGATGTAAGAGAGGATCGTCCTCAGGACAGCCGTTAGCAATAGCCCAGTCACCAGCGCCCAAACATTTCGCATGACTAAGGCCAGGGCAACAGTCAACGCTATGCCGGAGACGTTCGTGGCAAGTTCGTACCAAAAGATCTTCGCAAAGCTAATCTCCTTGCGCAGAATCACGAGGCCGATGTTTTGAAATCCCTGAACGAGGGTTACCAAGCCGAGAATCGGAACAATCAGCTTCAGTTCCGGTTGCCCGTAGAATCGCGACACCGGGAAAGCAGAAACCGACACCATCAGAGCGATTACGAAACTTCTAATGAGTTCCGCCGACCACACGGTGTCCAGGTTTGCTTTCAGTTCATCTTTTGTTTCGAACTTATTGGCAACGATGGTCCGGTCTAACCCAATCGTCGTCACCGCGTTTAGTGCCGCCACGATTGTCAAAGCCATGCCAAACAGTCCGAAATCCTCTGGCGCTAGAAGCCGTGCGAGGACGAGGGAACGGGCGAAAACAATCACTTGCCCGATCAGTGACGACGATACATTCCAGCTGATACCGGATCGAACTCTTTTCAACAGCGGAAAGTTCGTCGTATCTGAGGTATTGGTTATTTCTGCCGATGGGGTTTCGGTTAGGCGAATTGGCGTCATTCAATCAATCATTCAAGCAAGGTCTTCACAAAGTCGGCAAGCTTCTGAATGCAGCAAAGGTTTTTGTGGAAGGGTTGAAGCGCGCTGGTAAGGATCTGAGTCGCGAGAGGCTCATCGCGGCAGTGGAAGGTCTAAATGAATACGAGACTGGCTTTTCGCCCCTGATAACCTTTGGACCAAACCGTAGGGTCGGTGCGGCCGGGGCGTATATCGTATCTATAGAAGCCGACGGAAATGCTGTCAGCACGGGATGGATCAAGTCTTATTAGGTCCGGCTAGTACAGCGCTGAGTTCATTACACAGTATGACCAGCGGAACCTGACCTTTGATTAACAACAAGAACGATCATCTAGATAGGCTTGTTAGTTAATAAATGATGCTCGCATTACCTTGACTGAACGAGATTGAATTTGAACCGGGCTTGATGTCGATCGGCAAACTCCAGACAAAGTGCTGATTATT
>DATJKB010000709.1:0-2760 GCA_035491875.1 Pyrinomonadaceae bacterium
CAGAGATCAGCGTTACCGACATGCTGCGCGAAGGCGATCCAAAGCATGAATTACCCGAAGTTGCTGAAGAGTGGGGAGCCGACTGTATCTTCGTCGGTTCCACAGGATTTAGTAATCGATTCGAACGATTCGTTCTTGGGAGTGTTTCTGCAGCAGTCGCGGCCCGAGCGCATTGTTCGGTGGAAGTAGTGCGGCAATCTGCAAGAACGGAGCAAAAAAAATGACAGGTGCTGAGCCATCAAAAGGATCTTACGCAGTCGAGTTTCAGAATGTGTCGCTATCATTTGACGATCAGCCGGCGCTCATTGATGTCAGTTTCAAGTTACGAGAAGGGGGAATGATCATTCTGACCGGCGAGTCAGGGTCCGGCAAGTCTGTGCTAATGCGTTTGGCGATGGGTTTAGAGAAACCAGACGCCGGGCAGATATTGATCAATGGAAGGGACATCAGCTCCCTTGACGAGTCGGATCTGTTGGCCATCCGCGGTGGTCTGATGGGAATGGTGTTTCAGGAAGATTCGTTATTCACGGGCTTGTCTGTTTACGATAACGTTGCGTTCAGACTCGCCGAACATGGTTGGTCCGAAACAGATATCGACCAAGCAGTCAATGAACTGCTCCGGTTTGTTGGGTTAGAGGGAGAACAAGAAAAGCTACCGGAAGAACTATCGGGTGGCATGAAGCGTCGTCTTGAGATCGCGCGTGCCCTTGTTGGCTGGCCGTCGATCATGTTGTTCGACGAACCGACGATGAGTTTGGATCCGATTGTCGCGTTCCAAGTGTTGGACTTGGTGATACGGGCCCGCGATATCAATCACATTTCATCGATCTATGTCACCAAGAAACCGATGGAAATCCCCTATCTGGCAGGCTACGTCGCGCGAGGTAGCGACAAGGGGATCGTGGTCGTAGAAGCGTCAGCTGAAGAGCTACCTGATACAACAATCATCGTACTTGAGAAAGGACGAATCGTGTTTATTGGTAGCCTTACGAGTTTTGAGTCAAGCGATCTACCGAGCGTCAGGCGGATAATAACCTTGGATCTGCACCATGATGCATTGGACGTCTACTTTAGAGATCCTTGGGACAAATCACGTGTTGCTCTTGAAAAGTTGCTGTGACTGAGGACGCTGTTCGGCTTTTACTCAGCCTTGAAATCGAGTGAATAACCAACGAGGCTTGTTGAGACTCTTGTCGGTGTCGTTGCTATTCTTCTTCGAAGTCCACCTCCGGCTCCAGCTTCGTTTCTGCTCTAATTGATTTAGAAACCAGGCAATGTTTCTCCGCCTTGTTGAAAATGCGGAGAGCTCGCTCGGTGTCGCGGCTATGTTTGACTACGAGCTTTGGCCGCAGCGTAATGTGCGTAATCATCAAACCTTGATCCTTGACGTTTTCAAGCTTTCCCTCTGCATCTGCGTGGAATTTTACAAATTCGAGCTTCGAATTCTCAGCAATCGCCAAAAACGTAGTCATAAAGCAGGAGTTCACTGATGCCACGAAAAGATGTTCAGGAGTCCAAACACCTTCGTGCCCCTTAAACTCCGGTGGCGCATCGACGGTTAGTTTCGGAAGTGCTGGTGCTCGCAATTCTCCGTGACGTTCTCCAGTCCATTCAACTTCCGTTGTGTACAAGTATTCGTTCTCCATAAATTACCTCGCGCTAAATGATTTCGCGTCTGAGAGTCAGTTTCTTGCCTAAGCGATCTCTCTATCTGGTAGTCCGCTCATGATCGGCAAGAAAAGTAAGTGGCAAGCTGCATTCCGCATGTATGGTGAGCCACACACGAGTGCAATCACTTGTATCGTGCGATAAAGGTGGGCCAACGCCCATCAATTCGTACTAGTTCTGTAAACATTTGCGCGCTTTTGCGATGTCACTTGAGGAAGTTTCCGCAAAGGCACAGCCTAAAGCTCTTAAGATCTTCGCATTCTCATCGATTAAGCCGGTTCTTGTTTCGGCATACGTGTTGCTCCGTTAATAGATGGGAACCCAAAGCTCGAGCGAATGGAGTGGCGACAGGCTGCTCAGAATGCTGGCCAGGGAGGACTGAAAGATCGAGAACTGAGGCGGATCTGATCGAGACTGGAACTGCTGAAAAGACGAATTTGCTTTCATCAATTGACAGTTACCGAACTCGCCACTCCGCTGAGGTTAACAGAATCATTCTCAGTACTCCCTGACTGGCATTATTAATACTTACGCACCAGATCACCCAGGGGTGGTAACGTGGATGTGAGGGTAACCAACCTGGACCAATCGATCCTCGATGACACAAGTCTCGGCCCGACCGTTTTCGATCAACTAAGTCGGGCCCAACACAAACTGGGGTTGCTTCATGGTGACCGTCTTACCTGTCCTTTCCTTCGCCCACATATCTTGCATCGGCGTCAATACGAGCTCATCAAGGACGCCGCTGAGACCATTGCTCGTGCATGTGAGAAAGTAGCGAACGAGGCGCTCGAGAATCCAGAGATTATGGACTTGTTGCGGATGACTCCGCTCGAGGAGACGATGGCGCGCGTGGATCCCGGGTACAGTCGTCTCTGCGTAACGAGTCGCCTCGATTCTTACATCACGTCCGAAGGATTCTGTTTTCTGGAGTACAACGCCGAGACGCCTGCGGGCGTCGGCGATCAAATGCAACTGGAAAAGCTACTCTTCACTTTGCCGCAGTTGAAATCATTCCTGGCCAGTAACAGTCACTGGTTGCCGCGACCGCACGAGGCGCTGTTGAAGTCTCTAATAAGAGCGTACAGAGAA
>DATJKB010000710.1:0-4367 GCA_035491875.1 Pyrinomonadaceae bacterium
CCGACGAGTAACACAAAACAGTCAGTACCGAAACGCGGTAGTGTCGGGTCCAGGGCCATTGCGAGGCCCGCTTATCGGAACTCGACCCGACGCTACCGCGTTTCGGTACTGACTGTTTTGCCACGTGAGGGTTTATGAGACCTCTTCAGTAGGTGCTATTTGTGTTGGAGGTTGATAGGCGGGGATTTTCTTCTTCCGATCGGCTTTGTCGGGGATCCAGTCGCCGGTGAAGATTTCAACGACATTCTTCGCAGTGCCTACAACAGGCGTGATGTCCAGACCTACATGAACGGCGCCGGGTAGCAGGCCCTTCTTCTTGATCTCGTATCCCGCCAAACCGACGGCGAAGATACTGCCGATCACTGGAATCGGCTTGATCAAGCGCTTGATGAGCGTCCAACCGCCGGCGCGAACTATTCTTCGTTTCACAGTCATCTCGTCAACCAACATAACATAGGGCGAAGGGCAAAGGGCAAAGGGCGAAGCCCCAAGAGCTAAGGGCGAACGGCTAAGAGCTTCGCTCTTTGCCCTTCGCTCTTTGCCCTTTCCTCCGTGCGCTTGTTAGCATTCTGTCGTTTCAAACAACCTCCTCGGTCAACACGCGAATCCTTTGATGCGGCTAAAGGCCTTTCTTGTAGTCTTCCTGATTCTTGCAACGGCAGCTCTTTTTTCCTGCAACCGGCAAACACTCTCTGGGCGCCGGCTTCTGATATACACACCGCACGGCCAGGATATGCTTCGCGACTTCATCAGTCGCTACAAGCAACAACATCCTGAGGCTGACATCCAGTTTCTCGACATGGGGTCGCGACAGATACTCGAGCGAGTCACTATCGAACGAAACCGACCCCAGGGAGACCTGTGGTGGGGCGCCTCGCACACTACTTTTCAACTCGCAGCTGATCAGGATTTACTCGCCGAGTTCCGTCCTTCATGGGCCAACGACGTTTTGCCCGAGACGCGCGACGAAAAAGGTAGATGGTTCGGGACGTATGAAACGCCACAAGTGATTGCTTACAACAGCGAAGCGGTCAGCGCGAGCGATGCGCCGCGCGATTGGGACGACGTACTTGATCCAAAGTGGCGCGACAAAGTTCTTATTCGCGACCCAAATCCGTCTGATACGATGCGCGCGATCTTCGGCGCAATGATATGGCGCTTCTACAAAGAAACGCATTCTCCCCAGCAAGGTTATGAATGGCTACGCAAGCTCGACGCAAACGTTCATGAGTACACCGCGGATGGCACGTTGCTAATGCAGAAGATCGGGCGTCGCGAAGGTCTCATTACACTTTGGGACATGCCTGACGTTCGATTGTTCAAGGAGCAGAAAGCAATACCCGTCGGTTACACAATACCCGCGAGCGGCACACCGGTGGTCATCGATGGAATTGCGATCATCAAAGGCGCGCCCAATGAGGAAGAGGCCAAACGCTTCTACGAGTTTGTTACGAACGAGGAGAGCCTGGTCTACGCTGCGCACAAGTATTATCGCTTACCACTTCGCGAGAGCCTCGACCGTTCGAAGTTGCCGCCGTGGATGAATGAACCGTTTATTCGCATGTCGCTCGATTGGGACCTGTTGCGTAAAGAAGGTGGTGACTGGTTAAAGTATTGGGACACGGAGATACGGGGAAGGGGAGCGAAGTAGATACCACCGACTTTATGTCGGTGGTAATTCAAATTCATCCTACTGTCTACGGATCCCCTCCGGCGCGCTTCGCGCGAAAATCTCAGCGTGGCGATCTGTAGGATAAAGTTGATATACCACCGACATGAAGTCGGTGGTGTCCTAGAACACGATGCCATTACTTTCACTGAACAACATCTCTAAGACCTACGGCTCGACTCGAGCTGTCGACAACGTCTTACTCGACGTCGAGCAAGGCGAGTTCTTTGGCTTGCTTGGTCCGTCGGGCTGCGGCAAAACTACTACTCTGCGAATGATCGCGGGTCTGGAACGACCCGACTCCGGAACGATTTCTTTCGATGGCAGCGACCTCACCAATCTGCCTCCCGAGCGCCGCGGTTTCGGCATGGTCTTTCAAAACTATGCGCTGTTTCCTCACCTGAATGTCTTCGAGAATGTGGCCTTCGGGTTACGCGCACGTCATAAAACAAAAGAAGAAATGCGTGAGCGTGTCGACAGCGCGCTCGAACTGGTGCAGCTTCCAGGTTACGACAAACGACGCGTCGACGAACTCTCGGGCGGCCAGCAACAGCGTGTGGCGATCGCGCGCGCGATCGCGATTGAGCCGGCATTGCTGCTGTTCGACGAACCTTTGTCGAATCTCGATGTCTCACTTCGCGAAGAGACGCGCAGCGAGTTGCGCGAGCTGGTTAATCGACTTCACCTGACCGCTGTTTACGTAACGCACGATCAGGAGGAAGCATACGCGCTGTGCGATCGCATCAGCGTGATGGTCGGTGGAAAGATCATGCGAACGGGCAAACCGCGGGAACTCTACGAACAACCATCAGATGTCTCGGTCGCACGGTTCCTTGGCCGTAACAACCTGATCAAAGCGATGCGCTTGAGTTCGAGCAAGACGACTGAAGCGGAGTTCAAAACACTTGAGGGTGGACACAATCTTCAACTGCCATTACATGCAGATGAGCTTGCGCCATTGAACCAGCCGGTGTTTCTTGCGATTAGACCTGAGCACGTGCGCGTCGAGCCCGCAGATCTTAACAACGGAACACCAAACAGACTGCACGCCGAGATTCGTGAGATCATTTTCGGCGGAGCGACATCAATGGTGCGGCTCGATGCAAATGGTTTAGCACTTGAAGCGCTGGTGCTCGAGCCCGATGGATTGCGCGTCGGCGGAACGTGTCAGGTAGTTCTGCCTCCTGAACGATTGTCGGCCCTGAAGAATGCCTAACCTGCCGTTGATTTCCAACCGCATCAATTCTGTTCGCCTGTTGCTACTTCTGATTGTAGCCGTTGTTCTGATTTACGGAGTTGTTTATCCCAACCTAACAATCCTCACGACGTCTCTGCAACAAGACGGGCGCTGGACGCTGGTCCATTACTTTGATCTGCTATCGCAGCGAAACACGCTTTATGCAATTATCAATAGCCTGATTCTGTCGATCGGGACCGTGGCGTTGTGTGCACTGCTCGGTGTATCGCTCGCCTTCCTGTTTGAGCGTTATTCGTTTCCCTTCCGGCGTTTTTTCAGCGTGCTGGCCGCGCTTCCACTCGTGTTGCCACCACTCGTTGGAACCATAGCCTTCATCTTTCTGCTCGGCGAATCGGGAATTCTGTCACGAATGATTCAGAACTCGCTTGGTCTAAGTGCTGCGCCGTGGACGTTGCGAGGATGGCCCGCGCTCTTTCTATTTCATACCTACACGATGTATCCGTTTTTCTATGTACTGACAGGGGCAGGCTTGCGAAGAATCGATGCGAACCTGGCTGAGGCGGCCCGCAGTCTCGGCGCAAACAGGCTAACTGTTCTGCGGCGCGTGTTGTTGCCGCAACTAACCCCTTCGCTCATCGCAGCTGCGCTTCTGACGTTCATGACATCGATGGCATCGTTCAGTGCGCCACTGTTTTTTGGCGGCAGTGTTCGTGTACTCACGTTGGAGATTTACACGGCGCGACAGCGTGGCGACACGTTCGTTGCTGTTACAGCCACCGTCGTGTTAGCAGTAATCTCTTTGGCCACACTCATCGTCTTTCAACGTTTTGAAGGAACTCGACGGTTTGTTTCCGCTGCAATGAAAGGTGCACCTCGTCCGCGTGCAACGATCAGTAAAGGCTTCGGCCGGGCACTCGCAACGGCTGCGGCAGTACTCTTCTCGATCCTTCTGATTCTTCCGATGTTGACATTGATTGTTGTTAGTTTCGCGCGCGAGGGATCGTGGACCACGCAGACCATGCCATCGGCGTATGGACTTTCAAACTACATTCGCTTGATGAATGAACCGCAAGCCAGCGAGGTATTCATCAACAGTTTCTCGATGTCGGCAGTCGCAGTATTGGCAGCATTGGCGTGGTCCTTCTGTGTGGTGACTCTCGTGGCAGCGCGTAGATCTGAGACTAGACTGGGGCCGTATTGGAAACGGTTGGTTTCGCTACTGGTATTGATACCCTGGGCGTTACCCGGAACCGTTGTCGCCGTTTCAATTGCGGAAGCTTATGGTCGACCTAGCCCACTGCTCGGCTCTTTTATCCTGGTCGGCACGTTTTGGATCCTGCCAGTTGTTTACTTTTTGCGATTTATGCCACTTGTCGTTCGAGCGGTTCAGGCGAGTATGGAACAGATTGACCCTGCGTTGCCTGAAGCGGCGGGATCACTCGGAGCAAATGCGTGGCGAAGGTTCACGCACGTTACGCTGCCATTGGTCTGGCCAGGCGC